>WQUN01000150.1 GCA_009782085.1 Bacillota bacterium | reverse complement strand
GGGTCGTTTTTAACCGGCGCGGCCCATTCCCTGTACATTTCGATGTAATTCCGCGGGTTTTCGCGGATCACCGGGCCGTGGGAGTTGCAGATCGTCCGGACGTCCAGGCCCCGGAGCTTTTCGAGCGCGGCCAGGACATGGGGCTTGAACGGGCCCATTATGTTGTCGAAATAATACCTGTAGGCGCCGAGGAAATCGCCCTCGATCGCGTCGTTGAACAGGCGCGCGTCGCAGTAGTGGCAGCCGAAGGCGTCGCAGGTGAAAAGCGCCCCGATCTCGGGGATATATGTGAACATGGTGTCCGGCCAGTGCATAAACGGCGCGTGGATGAAGCGGAGCTCCATGCCGCCGATGTCTATCGTCTCGCCGTCCTTTACCGCCCTGGACGGGAAGTCCGCGTTAGCGACCTTCTTCGCGAAGGCGAGCGCCGCGCCTGTGCCCAGGACGACGGCCTTCGGCGCGAGCGGCAGCAGGCGCGCGAGGCTTCCGCTGTGGTCGGGCTCGGCGTGGTTTATGACTATATAGTCGATTTCGGGCAAGCCGGCGGCCTCTTCGAGCCGTTCCCGGAACTCGCCGAAAAACGCCTCCTTGACCGTCTCGATCAGTACGGTCTTTTCGCCGCCTTTGACGAGGTAGGCGTTGTAAGTCGTGCCGTTGTCCGTGCGCATTACCACGTCAAAGACGCGTATGTCGAAGTCCAGCGCGCCGACCCATTGGACGGCGGGGGTTACGGGGATGGGGCGGAACATGTTATTACCTCCGGGTTATAAGGTGGAATGCCGTGCTTATACTACACATTATATCTCACAAAATGACTTGCACGCAAATCCAAATAAGGTAACTAGGGTGCGGCAAATTTTCGTGGGATACGCCATAATACAGTAGGGGACGCCGCCCTCGGCATCCCGCAGTTGTCGGAAGATTCAGGTAACGGGACTGGGTGTCCCCTACGATTTTACCACGAAAATTTGCTGCACCCAGGAAAATAATGTAGCCTGAGCACAGCGAAGAATCCTGTTTTTAAGACCCTTCGCCATGCTCAAGGCAATCATTTCTAAAAATCTATGATCTCCCCGGCGCGCTCCGCGCTCTTTTTCAGAGCCTCGATCAGCCGAACCGTCGCCGCCGCGCTCTCCGGCGGGTTGCGGTCGTTCGTCCCGCCCGAGATTATCGTGTCGACCAAAAACTCGATCTCATTCATGTACATGTCCTCTGCCGGCAGCGCGGGCTTGTACGGCTCCCCGCCGTGCGGGAAGACTGTGACTACGCCGGCCTCGGCGACCACCGTGGCCTTCTCGAACCCGACCCTGAAGTCGGCGGTGAAGCCCGTCCCGTACTGGCTCCAGTCCCCGATGGCCATGACCGCCATGCCGTCGTAGAACAGGCGGGAATGGGCGACGTCGTCCCCGCTGTAGACGTCCGCCGCGACGCAGGAGACGGCCCGCGGCTCGCCGAACAGGAAGCGCGCCATGTCGATGTCGTGGATGTGCATGTCTAACAGGCATCCGCCGGAGCGCGCACGGTCCATGAACCAGTTCTGCGAGGCCCACATCGGCGGGCCGCTCAGCCGGCGGAAAACCGCGCTTACAGGCTTTCCGAACGAGCCGTCAGTCACCGCTTTTTTCAGAAACAGATAGTCCTGGCTGAAACGAAGGCACTGCCCGATCATCAGCCTGCCTTTGGCTTTTCCCGCGGCCTCAACCATAGCCAGGCACTGCGCGTAAGTCCGGGCCATCGGCTTCTCGCTATGCACGCTGTAGCCGCGGCCGAGCATGTCTATCGAGTATTTCGCGTGCAGGTCTGTCGGCGTGCAGACGTCGATCAGGTCGAGCTTCTCCTTAGCGAGCATTTCCTCCAGATCCGTGTAAAAGTGAAGCTCCGCCGGCGTTTTCCCGGAGGCCCCGATGTTTATCTCCTGCTTTTTTTGGAACTGCCCGGGGTCGATGTCATACGCGGCCACGAGCCGCGCCTTGCACTTTTCCTCAAGGGCCCTGTAAGCGGGGACGTGCACCGCCTGCGCGACCCCGCCGAAGCCGATGATAGCGGCGTTTAGCATGGATTTCACCTCTCTGTGATTATACTTATCCGGTATATGAAACCCGTCCTCTCCCCAAAATCCTGTCCATCGCCATGGAGGCCCCGAAGATCAGCGCCTCCGGGTAGCGCCTGTACGGGAACACCTCCGCAGTGACCCAACCGTCATAGCCCGTATCTGCCAGAGCCTTCATGACCTCCGGGTAATCGACGTCTCCGGAGAGCAGGTCGCGGAAACCCTCGAGGGTGCCAACGGCGCGGCTGTAGTCCTTGAAGTGCACCTTCGCGATCCGGTTCCCCAATATGCGTATCCACTGCTCGGGATAACCGTCCCGGAGCGCGTTCCCCACGTCGAAATAGGCCTTGACGAACGGGCTGCCGGCCTTGTCGATAAAATCGCGCATCTCCAGCGGCGAGAGCAGGAACTTGTTCCAAACGTTCTCGACGCCTATGGCCACGCCGCGCTCCTCGGCGTACGGCGCGAGGCGGGAGACGGCCTCCAGCGCCCTGTCGTAGGCGGCGTCGTACGGCACTACCTCCCCGCCCGGCTCAAAGCCCGCCACCATGCCGGGGATCAGCAAAATGGCGTCGCATTTAAGCCAGCTCGCGGCGTCGAGCTGCTTTTTGGCGACCTCCGCGGCCTTGGCCCGCGTTTCGGCGCTGCCGGAGGTAAAAGAGTATTTCCAGTAGAGCCCAGTCGCCAGGCTGTAGAGCTCGATCCCGCTTTTAGCGGCCAGATCCCGGAGCTCCTCCATTTCTGCCTTTGTCGAGCCGAGGCCGACGGGGCCATCCTCGTCCAGCGCCAGCTCCACTCCGTCAAAGCCGGCCTCGCGGGCTAGGGCGAAGTTGCGCGCCGGGTCTTTCCCGGCGAACGCCCAGACGCTTATGCCTTTCTTCATTTTTCCCTCCCGGTACAGGTTCTGAGATTTACATGAACATTTTAGCAAATATCCGCATAAATTGAAACAATAATCGGCAAATATTCTTGCGCTGGGCGCGGGGATATGCTATTTTTTATTCCGCACCGATTCCGAAATCGGTGCCATAAGGAGGCTTGCGCATGAACACGCCTATGTCTAAAAGGATCGGCGCCGTACGGGTATATATCGAGGAGGATTACGACGGGATGAGCGAAAGGGCCGCGGGCATTTTCCGCGAAGCCATGGAGTCCGGGAAAAGCCGCGTGTTCGGCTTCGCGACCGGTTCGACGCCGGTCGGGATGTACCGGCGGCTCGCCGCGCTCGGCCTGGATTTTTCCGGGATCACGGCCTTTAACCTGGACGAGTATTACCCGATCAAGGGGGACGACGAGCAGAGCTACAAGCGGTTCATGCGGGAAAACCTCTTCGGCATGGTGAACATACCCCCGGAGAACCTCCATATCCCAGACGGTTCCGCGGTGGACCCGCTGGCGGAATGCGCCGGCTACGAGGCGGCGATCGAGGCGGCCGGGGGGATCGGCTTCCAGGTGCTGGGCATCGGGGAGAACGGCCACATCGGCTTCAACGAGCCGGACGACGGTTTCCCGCCGGCCACGCACATGGTGGCCCTGTCCGACAGCACCGTAAAGGCCAACTCCAGGTTTTTCGCCTCCCCGCTGGACGTCCCGCGGAACGCTCTGACGATGGGCATCGGCACGATCGTGAGATGCGGGAAAGTCATGCTTCTGGCGAACGGCCCCAACAAGGCGCGGGCCGTCCGGGACATGCTGCTTGGCCCGGTGACGCCGAGGGTCCCCGCGTCGGTTTTGCAGCTCCACGGGAACGCCGTGGTGGTTATGGACAAAGAGGCGGCGAAGCTGCTGTAAAAAAACTTGCATATTTATTCATAATGCGGTATACTTATTCAACCAGAGAGGAGAGGATAGAATGTACGATTCCGTAATGTACACCTACAAGCGTTTCCCTATAGTCCTGGAAAAGGGGGAGGGCTGCCGCGTCTGGGACGAAAACGGCAAAAAATACCTCGATTTCGCGGCCGGCATAGCCGTGAACTCGCTCGGCCACGCGCACCCCAGGCTTTGCGCGGCCATCGCCGAGCAGGCCGGGAAGCTGATCCACGTCTCGAATTACTACTGGACGAGGCCGCTTATCAGCCTGGCGGACAAACTCGTCGCCCACGGCTCTTTTGACCGGGCGTTTTTCTGCAACTCCGGCGCGGAGGCCATAGAGGGCGCGATGAAGCTGGCGCGCAGGTACGCGAACGCGCGCAATCCGGGATGCATGGGCGAGCAATCTCATATGCGGGCTCCAACCGCATATGAGACGACCAGCCCGGGATGCATGGGCGAGCAGTCTCATATGCGGGCTCCAACCGCATATGAGACGACCAGCCCGGGACGCATGGGCGAGCAGTCTCATATGCGGGTTCCAACCGCATATGAGACGACCAGCCCGGGACGCATGGGCGAGCAGTCTCATATGCGGGTTCCAACCGCATATGAGACGACCAGCCCGGGACGGTTCGAGATAATCGCCGTGAAAAACTC
>WQUN01000149.1 GCA_009782085.1 Bacillota bacterium | reverse complement strand
CCTCCTGGGCGTCGTCTTGCTCACGTCCCTCGGGACCTGGGGCATGCCTCAGTTGATATCAAAGTTTTACGCCCTAAAGTCTGAAAAAACCATTGTCAAAGGCGCCGTGATCTCGACGATCTTCGCGGTCTTCATCGCCGGCGGCTGCTATTTCCTGGGCACTTTCGGGCGTCTTTACACGAGCGTGGTCGAGAAGAACGCGAGCGGCGGGGTGGTATACGACTCCATAATACCCAGGATGCTTTCCGCTTTCACGGGCCGCGGTTCGGATCTGCTGATCGGGGTCATAGTCCTGCTGGTGCTTTCGGCCTCTATCTCGACGCTGTCGGCCCTTGTCATGACCTCGTCTTCCACTTTGACGCTGGACTTCCTGAAGGGCCATGTGGTCAAGAATATGCACGAAAAGAGCCAGCTCCTGATCATCCGCGCTCTGGTCCTGGCGTTCATCGTCATCTCCGCGATAATCGGCACCATACAGTATAAGGGCGGCATCTCGTTCATCGCCCAGCTCATGGGAGTTTCCTGGGGCGCTCTGGCAGGCTCGTTCCTGGCGCCGTTCCTCTACGGGCTTTACTGGAAGCGCGCCACGAAGATATCCGTCTGGTGTTCCTTCGGATTCAGCACGGTCCTCATGGTTCTCAACATCTTTTTCAGGAGCCATTTCCCTTCGGTCATCCAGTCGCCCATCAACTGCGGCGCTTTCTGTATGCTCGCCGGGTTTATCATCGTGCCGCTTGTCAGCGCGTTCACCAGGCCCCCGGAAAAGAAGGAGATAGAGTCCACCTTCTCGTGCTATGACGAGAGGGTCAGCGTGAAGGTCAGCGAGGATCTGGGAAACTGATCCGATGTTGGAGAAAGATTCTTCGCTTACGCTCAGAATGACAGCTCTTATGCGGTTTTTGACCTGCCGGGGGAACTTATAAAATTGTAGGAGGTATATCTTGAAAACCCTTATGCTGGGCAACGAGGCCGTCGCCCGGGGCGCCTGGGAGGCCGGCGCGCGCGTCGCCTCCGCGTACCCGGGCACGCCGAGCACGGAGATAACCGAATTTATAGCCAAATACGACGAGATATTCTCCGAGTGGGCCCCGAACGAGAAGGTCGCCGTGGAGGTCGCTTTGGGCGCGTCCGTGATAGGCGGCCGGGCTGTCGCGGCGATGAAGCACGTCGGGCTGAACGTGGCCTCCGACCCGCTTTTCACCGCCTCCTACACCGGCGTGAACGGCGGCCTGGTCATCTGCGTGGCCGACGACCAGGGGATGCACTCGTCCCAGAACGAGCAGGACTCCAGGCACTACGCCAAGTCGTCCAAGACGCTCATGCTGGAGCCGGCCGACAGCGCGGAGTGCAGGGATTTTGTCATGCGGGCGTTCGGGCTGAGCGAGGAGTTCGACACGCCGGTGCTGATAAGGCTCTCCACGAGGGTCTCGCACTCCCGCGGTCTTGTGGAGCCGGGCGGGCGGACGGAAGTCCCGCTAAAAAAATACGTAAAGGACGTCTCGAAATACGTCATGGCTCCGGCCAGCGCCAAGGGAAGGCACGTTTTCGTAGAAGAGCGCGCCCTGCGCGAGAGGGAATGGGCGGAAACGTCCGATTTGAACAGGATAGAAATGCACGACGCAAAAATCGGCGTCATAGCCGCCGGCATAGCCTACCAGTACGCCCGGGAGGCCCTCGGCGCGCGGGCGTCGTATCTTAAACTCGGCGCGGTTTACCCGCTTCCGGACAAGCTGCTCAGGGATTTCCGCGCCTCGGTGGACGTGTGCTACGTCATGGAGGAGCTGGACCCGATTATAGAGGAGCACTGCAAACAGCTCGGCCTCGAGGTGATCGGCAAGGCCGTTTTCCCGATGACGTTCGAATATTCCGCCCCGATGATCAAAAAGGCCGTCCTCGGCGAGGACACGGAGACGCCCGACGTTTCGCCGCTCGGGGAGATACCCGCGCGCCCGCCGGTCATGTGCTCCGGCTGCCCCCACAGGGGAGTGTTCTATGTATTGAAACAGATGAAGCTGACCGTCTCCGGCGACATAGGCTGCTACACCTTGGGCGCGAACCCGCCGCTTGGCGCGATGGACACCACGGTGTGCATGGGCGCGTCGGTCGGCATGGCGCACGGCATGGAAAAGGCCGCCGGCAGGGCCCGGGCCGAAAAGACCGTGGCCGTCATCGGCGACTCCACCTTCGTCCACAGCGGCATAACCGGGCTTATAGACATAGTCTACAACAAGGGCACGTCCACGGTGATAATCCTGGATAACTCCATCACCGGCATGACCGGGCACCAACAGAACCCCGCCACCGGCATCACCATCAAGGGCGAAAAGACCCGCGCGGTGGACCTCAAAAAGCTCTGCGAGGCCGTCGGCGTGGAGCGGGTCGTCGTCGCGGACCCGTTCGACGTGGACACGTTCCGGAAGATACTCGAGGCGGAGCTTAAGGCCGAGGAGCCGTCGGTCATTATCGCCAGGCGGCCTTGCAAGCTCCTGAAGGGCGTGGAGTACGAGGAACGGTATGTCGTCAACAAGGAGCTCTGCAAGGAATGCGGCTTCTGCATGAACATCGGCTGCCCGTCCCTCGTCAGGAAAAACGGCAAAGTCACGATAAACGAGACCCAGTGCGTGGGTTGCGGCTATTGCTACCGCGTCTGCAAATTTAAGGCCATAGAGCCGAAACCGAAGGCCAAGGAAGGCGAGGTGCTCTCGTGAACATACTGATAGCGGGGGTAGGGGGCCAGGGCGCGCTTCTGGCGGCGCGCATAATCGGCGCGGCAGCCGCCTCCAAAAACTTCGACGTGAAGGTGTCGGAGGTGCACGGCATGTCCCAGCGCGAGGGGAGCGTCGAGACCTACGTCAGATACGCCAAAGAGCCGATCAGCTCCCCGATAATCGGCAAAGGCGGGGCGGACGTCGTTTTGGGCTTCGAGGCGCTGGAGGCGCTGCGGGGCGTGCCCTTCCTTCGGAAGGGCGGGAAGATGGTCATGAATACGCAGCGGATCGACCCAATGCCCGTGATAACTGGCGCGGCCGCTTATCCGGAGGACATCCCGGCCCGCGTCCGGGGGCTGGGGATAGAGGTCGTGGCCGCCGACGCGCTTCGGGCGGCGAAGGAAGTCGGGAACGTGAAAGCCGTCAACGTGGTCATGCTGGGGGTTTTGTCGGGTTTGCCGGAGTTCGCGGGGGAGTTTTCCGCGGAGGACTGGACGGAGGCGGTCAAAGCCTGCGTCCCGGGGAGGTTTCTGGAGATCAATCTGAAGGCGTTCGGGGCGGGGCGGGGGATCGGGGACGCCGCGCGGGGAGTAAACTGCGGTGAGGCTGGGTTTTTACCGGAGAAAGATGGGAAAGCGTAATCAAGCGGAAGTGACGGGGATATATCACAAATAATAACAAAGGGGCTCTTCGCATGGACACACAAACCTATTGGAACCGGGAAACCGAGCTGATGCCGCGCGGCCGGCTCAAAGCGCTCCAGCTAGACCGCCTGAAAACGACGCTGAGGCGGGTCTACGACAACGTGCCCTATTACCGGGACATGATGAGGGAAAGGGGGATCGAGCCGGGGGACGTGAAATCCCTCGAGGATCTGCGCCTTCTGCCGTTCCTGACCAAGCGGGACCTGCGCGATACTTATCCGTTCGGGCTGTTCGCCGTCCCGTTTGAGGACATAGTGCGCGTACACGCGTCCAGCGGCACGACCGGCAAGCAGATCATCGCCGGCTACACCAGGCGCGACATCGACACCTGGGCGGACTGCATGGCCCGCTGCCTGGTCATGATGGGCGCGGACAAAAACGCCCGCGTGCAGGTGAGCTACGGCTACGGCCTGTTCACGGGAGGCCTGGGCGCCCACGGCGGCGCGGAAAAGCTCGGCGCGATGACCATACCCGCCTCCTCCGGCAACACCCAGCGGCAGATAAACCTGCTTAAAGACCTCGGCGTGACCGTGCTCTGCTGCACGCCGTCCTACGCGCTCTATCTGGCGGAGGCGCTGGCGGAGATGGGCTATACGAAGGCCGATCTGAGCCTGAAAGCCGGATGCTTCGGCGCGGAGCCCTGGACGGAGAAGATGCGCGTGCGGATAGAGGCCGGGCTGGGCTTAAAAGCCTACGACATATACGGCCTGACGGAGATCATGGGGCCGTCCGTGGCGCAGACGTGCTCCTGTCAGAACGGCCTGCACATCTGGGAGGACTGCAACATAGCGGAGATCATCGACCCGGATACCGGGGAAGTCCTGCCCGAGGGTCAGACCGGGGAACTGGTCATAACCACGATCAACAAGGACGGGATGCCGCTGATAAGGTACAGGACGAGGGACATAACGCGGCTCATCCCCGAACAGTGCGAATGCGGGCGCACGCATATCCGCATGTCGAGGCTCGAGGGCCGGACGGACGACATGCTCATCATCCGCGGGGTCAACGTTTTCCCGTCCCAGATAGAGACCGTGCTGCTCTCGTCCGGGGAGGCCGCGCCGCACTATCAGATCATCGTCGAGCGCGTGAACAACACGGACTCCCTCACCGTGGAGATCGAAGTCTCCGAAAAGATGCTCTCCGACGACGTCAGGGGCATGGAGGAGCTGGGGAACAAGCTCAGGCGGAGCCTGGACAGCGTCCTGGGCCTGACGTGCAAGGTCAGGCTCGTGGAGCCTAAGACCATCGCGCGGAGCGAGGGCAAGGCCAAGAGGGTAATAGACAAGAGAAAGCTGGATTAAGGAGGTTTGGCCATGACTGTTAAGCAATTGTCCGTATTCATCGAAAACAAGCCGGGGCGGCTGGCGGAGGTCACGGGCTATCTCTCCGACGCCGGCGTAAACATACACGCCCTTTCCGTAGCCGACACCACCGATTTCGGGATCCTGCGCATGATCGTGGACGACCATAACTCGGCGAGGGAGGTCATGAAGGCCCACGGGCTCGCGGTCAAGGCCACGGACGTCATAGCCGTCGGCCTGGAGCACAGGCCGGGAAGCCTCGCCGGGGTCCTTAAGGAGCTCGGCAGGGCCGGGGTGTCGATAGAGTACATGTACGCGTTCACCAGCCGCTCGAAGGAGCACGGCGCGATGGTCATCATCCGCCTGTCGAACCAGGCGGAGGTCATGGAGAAGGTGCTGCGTACGGAGGTCAGGCTGCTTGGGGAAGAGGATATAGATGACCTATGATTTCACCGCCACGGCCGCCTTCGGCCTGGAGGCCGTCGTCAAACGGGAGGCGGCGGCCCTGGGCTTCGGGAACATCCGCGTTTCGGACGGCAAGGTGGACTTTTCCGGCGGCCTCGGCGCGCTTGTCCGGGCGAACCTCTGGCTTAGAAGCGCCGACCGGGTGTTGCTGCGCGTCGGGGAGTTCGGGGCGCGGACTTTCGACGAGCTTTTCGAGGGCACGAAGGCGCTCCCCTGGGGCGACTGGATCACCGAGGACGGCAGGTTCACGGTCAACGGCAAGTCCGTCCGCTCAACTCTCCACAGCGTACCGGACTGCCAGGCCATCGTCAAGAAGGCGATAGTCGAGAAGCTCAAACAGAAGTACCACGTCGCCTGGTTCCCGGAGACGGGCCCGGAATACACCGTGCAGGTCGCTTTGCTGAAGGACGGGGCCGCCCTGACTATCGACGCCTCCGGCCCCGGCCTGCACAAGCGGGGCTACAGGGAGGCGGCCGTGAAAGCCCCGATAAAGGAGACATTGGCCTGCGCGCTGATCTCGCTGACATACTGGAAAAAGGACAGGATATTCCTGGACCCGCTCTGCGGCTCCGGGACTTTGCCCATCGAGGCCGCGCTTATGGCGAAAAACGTGGCGCCCGGCCTTAACCGCCGCTTTGTCAGCGAGACGTGGCCGCAGATACCGGAGAGCCTCTGGAAAGAAGCCCGGGAAGAGGCCGCCGCCGCTATACGCGCGGATTTAGCGCCGGAGATATACGGCTCCGACATCGACCCTGCGGCCGTCGCGCTGGCGGCCTATAACGCGCGGAAAGCCGGCGTCGGGGACTGCGTGCGCCTTGAGACGAAGGCCCTTAGGGACGTGGCTCTCCCCGGAAGCCGCGGCGTAGCCGTGTGCAACCCGCCCTACGCGGAACGCCTCGGCACTGCCAAAGAGACGGAGCTTCTGTACGGGGAGCTGCGGGAGGTTTTCCAAAGAGACAGGACCTGGTCGGTAAACGTCATAACACCGGACGAGTTTTTCGAGAGGGCGTTCGGGAGGAAAGCCGACGCTAAGAGAAAGCTGTTCAACGGGATGATAAAGACGGATTATTATCAGTATTACGGGGAAAAACCGGCATGAAGGTCCTTGTCGCCATGAGCGGCGGCGTGGACAGCTCCGTGGCCCTGTTTTTGCTGATGCGGGCCGGCTTCGGCTGCGCCGGCGCGACGATGCGGCTGTCCGGCGGCGAAACGGTGGCCTTAAACGACGCCCGGGACGCGGCTTCCCGCCTCGGCGCGCCGCACTATGTCTTCGATTTTTCCGCCGATTTCCGGGAAAAGGTGATCGGCCCCTTCGCGGACGCTTACGCGCGCGGCCTGACGCCCAATCCCTGCGTCGAGTGCAACCGCTTCCTAAAGTTCGGGCGGTTGCTGGAACAGGCGTCGGAAATGGGCATGGATTACTTGGCCACCGGCCACTACGCCCGGGCCGGCTTCGACGCGGCCAGCGGGCGTTTTTGGCTTAAAAAGGCCGTTGACGAGGCAAAGGACCAAAGCTACATGCTGTACGCCCTGACGCAGGAACAGTTAAGGCGCGTCCTGTTCCCCCTGGGGGAGCTGACCAAGGCGCGGGTGCGGGAGATTGCGGCGGATGAGGGCCTCGCAGGCGCGCACGTCAAAGAGAGCCAGGACATCTGCTTCGTCCCGGACGGCGACTACGCCGGGTTTATCGGGAGGTTCACGGGCAGGGCCTTTGAGGGCGGCGATTTCATCGGCGAGGACGGCGGCGTCCTCGGCATGCACGGCGGGCTTATCCGCTACACCGTCGGCCAGAGGAAGGGCCTCGGCGCGGTGTTCGGCAGGCATATGTACGTGCTGGCGAAGGACGCGGGGGCGAACACCGTCACGCTCGGCGGGGAGGAAAGGCTGTTCTCGCGGACGCTTAAAGCGGACGGGTTCAACTGGATCGCCTGCGAAGCGCCGGAGCGGCCGATGAAAGTCAAGGCAAAGACGCGATACCGTCAGCCGGAGCAGTGGGCGACCGTCACGGCGACGTCGCCGGACGCTGTTCTGGTGGAGTTTGACGAGCCCCAGCGTGCGATAGCGCCCGGCCAGGCGGTGGTGCTCTACGACGGGGACGCGGTCGTCGGCGGGGGAAGGATTTTGGGGATGTAGCCAATTGGTATGGCTGAGGTGAATAAATGAAAAAAATCGTGGTTATCGACGGGCAGGGCGGCAAGATAGGCTCTTTGCTGATTAGCCGGCTTAAAGCGGAAGCCGCGGGGCTTGAAATATACGCCATCGGAACCAACAGCATAGCCACGTCGGCGATGGTCAAGGCCGGCGCGGATCACGGCGCCACGGGAGAGAACCCCGTCGTGCGCAACTGTCACGACGCCGGCGTCATCGTCGGGCCGATAGGCATAGTCGTGGCCGATTCGCTCATCGGCGAGATAACGCCGGCCATGGCCGCAGCGGTGGGGCAAAGCCCGGCGCAAAAGGTGCTGCTGCCGGTCAACCGCTGCAACAATTACGTCGTTGGCGTGCGGGAAATGCCGGTCGCGGAGATGATAGAGGAGGCCGTAAGGCATATATGCGCAAATAAATGACGCGTAAATCACGTAAATCACGTGCCAGAAACCGATTGCTTTTTTTCGGCGGCGGGAGTATAATGGTTATCGTAGTTTAGATCAAGGAGTCAGGAGACCCCGGATGTCCGCAATTTTGCTTATTGCCGTTTTCACGCCGATTGTCGGCTCTTTTTTGTTGCCGCCGGCCGCCAAAGTTTCGGAAAAACTCCGGAACGCCCTGGCGCTCGCCTTTGTGCTCGTCTCGTTCGTTTGCTCGGCGGTTTTGCTGAAGCCCGCCGTCGCCGGCAGTCCCGCGTACATAGACCTGGAGCTGCCCCTCGGGCTCGGCTTCGGCTTCCTGGCCGACGGGCTCGCCGTGTTCATGGCGATGATCTCGACCTTCGTCGGGGCGATCATCGTCTTTTATTCCTTTACCTACATAGACCGCTACCCGAACAAAAACGAGTATTACCTGATGGTCACGCTGTTCATCGGCTCCATGACGGGGATCGTGTATTCCACGAACCTGATCTACATGTACGCGTTCTGGGAAATTTCCGCCATATGCTGCTGGCGGCTGATAGGCTTTTTCCGGGAGAAGGACTACGTGCTCCGGGCGGACAAGGCCTTTCTGGTCACCGTTTTCGGCGCGCTGGCGATGCTTTTGGGCTTTTTGCTGATATACGGGCAAACGGGCACCTTTGACATGACGAAAATGCGCGGCGCGGATATCCCTGACGCGGCCGTGCTTCTGATTTTGGCCGGCTTGTTCAGCAAGTCCGCCACCTTGCCTCTGCACACGTGGCTCCCGGACGCGGGCGTAGCGCCGTCGCCGGTCACGTCGCTGCTCCACGCGGCGGTGCTGGTCAAGATAGGCGTGTATGCTTTCGCCCGGTTCTTTTTGATCAACTTCAGCATAAGCCAGATATGGCACACAGCCGTGCCCGTCGTCGCCGCGGCGAGCGCGCTGGTTTCCGCCGGCGCGGCCCTCCGCGAGAACGACCTCAAGCGCGTCATAGCCTACTCCACCGTCAGCCAGCTCGGCTTCATCTTCCTCGGCCTTTCGACGGGAAGCGCCCTCGGAGCGGCGGGCGGCCTCCTCTACATACTGATGCACTCCTTGGCCAAGGGCGGCCTGTTCCTGTGCGCCGGCGTTGTCGAGCACAATGCCCATACGAAAGACCTCGGGAAGCTCGGCGGGCTGATAAAGACCATGCCGGTCACGGCCGTGTCCTTTTTGTTGTGCGCGTTCTCGGTAATGGGCATACCTCCTTTCGGCGGCTTTTTCAGCAAATACATGGTGATAGGCGGCGCGGTCGCCGCCGGGGAGCCCTGGGTCGCGGCGGTGTTCGTGATCGGGGCGGTCATGACCGTTTTATACCTCATGCGGGCGTTTATCGCCGTTTTCATGGGCGAGCCCAAAGGCGGGGCGTTTTCACGCGGAGCGGTCGATCACTCGGCGGCATTGGACGAGGCGGCCATTGGCGCCGGTTCCGCCGAAACGGCCGCCTCCGCCGTCTTGCCGCGCGAGAATTCCCGGCCGATGGTCGCGAGCGTCGCGGCATTGGCCGCGCTGTCGCTGGCCGGCGGTCTGCTCATCGCGTTCCCGTCCGCCTTCGCGCAAAACATCGTCTCCCAGATGGCGGTGATGCTCAAATGAGCGGCTGGATACTGCTGCTGCCGGTGGTCATACCGGCCGCCGCCGCCGTTTTGATATTCCTTGTCCCCAAAAACGCCTGGGCCGCGCAGAACGCGCTGGCGCTTCTGGCCTCCGCCGGGACTTTGGCGCTCGCTTCCGCGCTGTTCGGCAAAGACGCCGCGTTCACCGTCCGCTGGGCCGGCTTCGGCATGGACTTCGACCTGCGGCTGTATAATTTCAGCTCGTTCATCATACTGGCCATTGCGGCGTTCACGTTTTTGACCGCCGTGTATTCCTCCGTATTCATGAAGGACGCGGGCCGCCCGCGCCAGTTCCTGGGCTTCACGCTGCTGACCGCGGGCTTCGCGGCGGGGGCCGTCCTGGCCAACAACCTGGTCTTGATGATCTTCTTCTGGGAGGGCCTGCTGGCCACGCTGTTCCCGATGATCCTGGCGGGAGGGAACAAGGCGTCGCCGACGGCCGTCAAGGCTTTGGTCCTAAACGGCGTCGCGGACCTGTGCCTGATGCTCGGCGCGGGGATCGCGGCGTGGCTGTCCGGAACCCTGGCGATGGACAGGATAAACCTGCCTGTCGGCGGCTTCTGGGGAGGCTTCGCGTTCATAATGATGATGACGGGCGCCATAGGCAAGGCCGGCGCGATGCCGTTCCACTCGTGGATACCGGACGCGGCGGCGGACGCGCCTTTGCCCGTCATGGCGATTTTGCCGGGCTCGCTGGAAAAACTGCTGGGCATATACCTCCTTACGAGGGTCAGCATGGACCTTTTCCGGATCGAACCCGGTTCCGGGTTCTCCCTGATGATGATGATAATCGGCTCCTGCACGATACTCTTCGCGGTTCTGATGGCGCTGATCCAGAAGGACTACAAGCGGCTCCTGAGCTATCACGCCGTAAGCCAGGTCGGCTATATGATCCTGGGGGTCGGCACGGCGCTGCCGATAGGGATCGTCGGCGGCCTGTTCCACATGCTGAACAACGCCGTGTACAAGAACTGCCTGTTTCTGACCGCCGGCTCGGCGGAAAGGCAGGCTAAGACGACAGACATAAGAAAACTGGGCGGCCTCGGGCGGAAAATGCCCGTGACTTTTGTGTGCTTCCTCGTCGCCGCGGCCTCCATATCCGGCGTGCCGCCGTTCAACGGGTTTTTCTCCAAGGAGCTCGTCTTTGACGCGGCGCTGGAGACGAACGCCGTGTTTTTTGTCGTGGCGGCGCTCGGCGCTTTCTTCACGGCGGCGTCGTTTTTGAAGCTCGGCCACGCGGTCTATTTCGGAAAGGCGAACGAAGACGCGCCACGCGACGCCGTGAGGGAAGCCCCCTGGCCGATGCTGGTTCCGATGGCCGCGCTCGCCTTCGCCTGCGTGCTGTTCGGCGTTTACAACCCGCTGCCCCTCCGGGGGCTTATCGAGCCCGTCCTGGGGCAAAGGCTCGCGGAATCGGCCGCCGGCCTGCCGAGGAACTGGGCTCTGGCCGCGGTTTCGGTCGTCATTTTGGGGCTGGCCGTTCTGAACCACCTCTACGGCGTCAGAAAGTCCGGCAAGGCCAGCGGCGCTTCCGACCACATACACTACGCCCCCGGCCTGAAGACCGTTTACGGCTGGGCGGAGGCGAAACTCCTCGACCCCTACGACGTCGGGATGAAGCTCGCGAACGGGGCGTCGGCGGGTTTGCTTGCGATAGACAGGGCGATCGACTGGGCGGTAGCGCGGCTGACGGCCGCGGCGGCGGGGCTGGTTTCCGCCGGGATTAGACGCGCGCATACAGGCAGGCACTGGATGTACGTCCTGTGGACGCTGGCGGGCGCGGCGATTGTGGCGCTGATTTTCGCGGGCGTGGGAAAATAGTAAATGTTCAGTTAAATGATAATGCTCCTGTCATCCTGAGCGAAGCGAAGGATCTTGGTTCTTAACTGCGTTAAACCCAAGACAAAGACCCTTCGCTTCGCTCAGGGTGACCGTTGTCAATGATTAAGCAATAACTAATTTGATTATGAATATAAATTATGAATATAAAGGGACAGAGTTCAAACCATGCCATTACTTTTCCTGATCATCCCGTTATTGTGCGTCTTCCTCCTGAACCTGCCCGGCCGCAAAATCGCCGGCAAAATGGCCCCTTGGGTGGTCGCCGCCGTCTGCGCCTTGCAGGCGGCCATGGCCGCGACCAGCGGTCT
>WQUN01000148.1 GCA_009782085.1 Bacillota bacterium | reverse complement strand
AGAGCCGCGTCATATCCGACAAGGAGAAGCGGATAACCGCCTACCACGAGGCCGGCCACGCCATTATCCACGAGGTCATGTCCGAGCTGGACCCGACCTATATTGTCTCCATCATCCCGACGGGAATGGCCGGCGGGTACAATGTGATGCTTCCGGGCGAGGATAAGTCATATCACACGAAAAGGTACATGGAGCAGGAGATATCCGCGTTTATGGGCGGCCGCGTGGCCGAGGCCCTCGTCCTGCACGACATTACGACCGGCGCGTCCAACGACATCAAGCAGGCTACGGCCATCGCCCGCGACATGGTCACCAAGTACGGCATGAGCGAGGCCCTCGGGCCGATACAGTTCGGGGACGACAACGACGAGGTCTTCATCGGCCGCGACCTGGCGCACACCCGGAACTACGGCGAAAACGTCGCCTCGAAGATCGACGCGGAGATCAAGCGCATAGTGGACGAGTGCTACAAGGAAACGGAACGCATACTGACCGAGTTCATGAGCGTGCTGCACGAGATAGCGCGCCTGCTGATCGAGAAGGAGAGAGTCACCGGCGAGGAGATACGCAAGATGTTCCCCTACGGCGCGCTGGAGAGCGTGAAGGAAGGGTTCATGGCCTCCCCGTCGGGGGTATAGTCCCCGATGGTCGGGTTCATATTACGGAAGCTCATGAGGCATAACCTGAAAAAGCCGGACAATGGCCGCGCCGCGGATAATTACGCCTACAACGCGGGGTTCCGTTTTGACGGGTTCATCTATAACCAATCCGGGGAGAGCGACGCAGGAAAGGTCAGAATGGGCGGCGGGACCGGCGAGACAAACGGCTGCGGATGGATCGCCGCGTACAATTTGCTGTATTACCTGGGGCATAAGGCAGACGTTCCGCGCATGATAAACGAGTTTGAAACGGGCGGCGGAACGCTTCCCAGGCTCGGCTGCGCGGTCAGCCCGCTGGCTGTCGCGGATTGCCTGGCGAAACGCGGCCTTAAGGCGTCGCTGAAATGGCTTCCGGGCGCGGCGGATCCCCGCGTCAGGAACGCTAAGGCGGCCGTGCTCATATTCCTCAACGGGTACAGGCCGCTGAACGCTCATTACGTATTCGCGCATTTTAGCAGCGGCGCGTATCACCTTTACAATCCGGGGGTGAATTGCCTGGGAGTTCTGGATACGGGCTCCATAGACGGCTGGCTGAAACAAAGGAAGTATTTCCTTTTTGGGGTAATAACATTGTAAATGCTCGGTATAACCGATACGGGGGAGGGATTTGCATGTCTGTACTTGTAACCGGCGGCGCGGGCTATGTCGGTAGCCACGCGGTGGCGGAACTGGTCGAGCGGGGATACGACGTGGTCGTGGCGGACAGCCTGGAAATGGGGGGCCATAGGGAAGCCGTGTGGCCCGGCGCTAAATACATGGAAGGCAATTTGCTGGATGCCGGTTTTCTGGATAGGGTGTTTACAGAAAATGAGATAACCGGCGTCATGCACTTCGCGGCGTCCATGATAGCCCCGGAGAGTATGGTCAAACCGGAAAAATATTTCAGGAACAACGTTGTCGGGACGCTCGGCCTCTTGGACGCAATGCTGAAGCATGACGTAGAACGCCTGGTGTTTTCATCCTCCGCCTGCGTGTATGGCGACCCGGAGAGCGTGCCGCTGCCGGAGACCGCTCGCACCGTGCCACTGAACCCCTACGGCGAGTCGAAGATCACGGTCGAGCGGATGCTCAAATGGTATGACGCGGCGCACGGCCTAAAGTCCGTGTGTCTCAGATATTTCAACGTAGCCGGCGCGCATATAAGCGGCAAGATCGGCGAGGATCACCACCCGGAGACTCATATTATCCCTCTAATAATTAAAGCCATGCTCAAAGGCGAGATTTTCCGCCTGCAAGGCGACGACTACGACACCCCGGACGGCACCTGTATCCGCGACTATATCCATGCGACCGACCTGGCCGACGCGCATATATTAGCCATGAAAAAGCTTGAGAAGGACAAAACAAGCGATATTTACAACCTTGGCAACAGCAAGGGTTTCAGCAACAGACAGATAATCGAAGCCGTCGAAAAGGTAAGCGGGCTGTCCGTAAAAGTCGAGATAATCGGCAGGAGGCCGGGCGATTCGCCGGTCCTGGTGGCCTCGTCCGACAAGATCAAGAACGCGCTGGGCTGGAAGCCGAAGCGCACGGAGATCGGGCAGATAGTGGAGACGGCGTATCGGTGGCACAGTTCGCATCCAAACGGATACAATTGAGAGTGCACATCGAAAGAGTGATTTATTCGCGTAAAATATTTTATCGAAAAGGAAAACGACCGATGAAACTTTCCGTGAACGATTTACAAAATCCGGCCTGGCGCAATTCCGGCTATTCCATGCCCCGCTTCGACATAGCCGAAGTCCGCGCGGAAACAGCGGAGCGCCCGGTCTGGCTCCATTTCGGGGCCGGCAGCATATTCAGGGCCTTTCCCGCCGCCCTCATGCAAAAACTCCTGAACGACGGCCTGGCAAAGGCCGGTATATCCGTCTGCGAGGCGTATGACGGGGACATAATCAAAACGTCATACGCGCCTTATGACGATTTATCCGTCGCCGTCACGCTTAAATCGGACGGCACGGTCGATAAGGCCGTTATCGCAAGCGTCGCGGAGGCTTTCGCGCTGTTGGAGGACGAAAAACGGCTTGAGGAGATTTTCAGGGCCCCGTCGCTTCAGACGGTGAGCTTTACGATCACCGAAAAGGGCTACTCGATCGGCCCCGAACTCGAGCGCGACGCCGCAAAGGGGCCGTCAGCCGGTTTACGCGAATACGAAAGCCTGATGGGCCTCGTCGCCGCCATGCTGTACAAGCGGTATAAAAACGGCGCTTTTTCGCTGGCGATGGTCAGCCTGGACAACTGCGCCCGAAACGGGGACAAGCTCCTCGCCGCGGTAGCTTACGCGGCCGAAAAATGGGCCGCCGGCGGGGCCGCTGACGCGGGCTTCCCCCGATATATCCGCGACCCCGGCAGGGTTTCGTTCCCGCTTACCATGATCGACAAGATCACACCGAGGCCGTCGGAGAGCGTCGCGGAACTGCTCCGGAAGGACGGCCTCGCCGGGATGGACATCGCGGTGACCGCCAAGGATACCTACACCGCGGCTTTTGTGAACGCGGAAGAGGCCCAGTACCTGGTAGTTGAGGACGCCTTCCCGAACGGGAGGCCGCCGCTCGAACGCGCAGGGGCGATCTTCACCGACAGGGAGACCGTGGAAAAGACTGACAGGATGAAGGTCTGCACCTGCCTCAACCCGCTTCACACGATCCTGGGGACTTTCGGCTGCCTGCTGAGGCACAGGACCATCGCGGCGGCTATGCGCGACGCGGCTCTTGTCGCGCTGGTCAGGCGGGCCGGCTATGACGAGGGACTGCCCGTCGTGACTGATCCGAAGATCATCAAACCTGCGGAATTTATCGGCGAAGTGCTGGAAAAGCGCTTGCCTAACCCGTTCATCCCGGACACTCCGGAGAGGATCGTCTGCGACAACTCGCATAAGATCCCTGTCAGGTTCGGGGAGACGCTCAAGGCCTACGCCGCCGGAGGCATGGACATGTCCGGGCTGACTGCTATACCGTTTTTCATCGCGGGCTGGGTGAGGTATCTGATGGGCGTGGACGACGACGGAAAAGAGATAATTATAAGCCCGGACCCAAGGGCCGCGGAGCTGAGGGAACATATAAAGGCCATACGCCTTGGGGCAACCGGCGACTGCCGGGAGGCGCTCAGGCCGATTTTCTCGGACGCGTCGCTGTTCGGACTCGACCTTTACGAATGCGGCCTGGCGGCGAAGGCGGAGGCGTATTTCGGGGAGATGGTTTCCGGGGCCGGAGCCGTAAGGGCCGCGCTGGAGCGAAGATGGGGTATATAGTCTCCGTTTTGGCCGAATATACGGGAATTTAGGGCTGCCCCAGGGGAGTGAACTCCGATGCGCAACTTGGCTCACGCTTTTTCCGATCCGCGGCTGGTGCGGAAATTTTTCCTTCTTGTGGGAGCGATCGTCGTTTCCTTTATGCTTGTGGCCACGACGGGCGTGCTGGCGTTCCTAAGGGCCAGGGCGGATACGGGTAACCCGTTCCCCGGCCCGGATACGCCGCCTCCGAATACGGCGGCGCCAGCCGTTGTCCCGCCGGCGGAGCAGACAGACGCGCCGCGGGTTACCGGCGGGGAAACGGCGCAAGGCACGGAGGCCCCCGCGGAGACGCCCGCCCCGGTCAATACGACGACTTTCCTGATAGTGGGGGAGCACAATGTATCCCCGATAACCGACGTGATATTTGTAGCGTGTCTCAACCGCGACACCGGGGAGCTGAACATACTTTCCATACCCAGGGACACGCGTATCGAGCTTCCGACGGACACTATACAGACGATGCGCGGCCTCGGCCTCCATCCGCCGGCAAGCGGAGTGCTTAAGATCAACGCGATAAACAGCTACGGCGGCCAGAAATACGGCATCCAGCTGCTGGAGCAGGAGATTTACGACCTTATCGGGGTGCGGGTCGACTATTACGCGG
>WQUN01000147.1 GCA_009782085.1 Bacillota bacterium | reverse complement strand
GAGGCCCATAGAACTTCGACAACGCTGAAACCCGTTCTTTTCAGCAAATCTATATGCTCGGGGATCGTGACCGGAAAATATTCCGTATCGAATCTTTTGAGATGTTCCGCGGCCTCGGCGGGCGTTTTCCCCATGCCGGTCTGAAAATTCCTCCACATCCTCAGCCCGGTCTCAAGCCCGCTTTCCGTCAGCGGCCTGATATTCTCGAATTCTATGTATACGCCGCCGCGTTTCAGCATCCGGAAGCAATTCGCCGTCGCTTTTGCCCTTCCGGGTCCGTCCAGATAATGATGGCACTGAATGGCTGTGATAACGTCAAAATATTCGTCCGGAAAGACAAGGCTCTGGCTATCCGCCTGTTCGAAGGATACTTTCCCGCATGGTCCCGCCTTTTCCGCGGCGATTTTAAGCATGGACGCGGAGGGATCGGACAATGTGAACTCCGTATCCGGGAACAGGCTTTTAGCCTTTACGCAGAAAGTCCCCGTTCCGCAGCCCGTGTCCAGCCATTTGTCCGCAGGCTTCCCGGAGGCGCGGACCAACTCGATCGCCGACCGGTAAAACGAGTCGATATAGGGTATCGTGGCCGCGACCTTGGCGTCATACTCCGCCGACATATGAGCCGACGCGTTGTCTCCCATTGATTGCACCTCCAAAGAAAGTTTTCTTCCGACTATTAAGGTTTTACAGTTTCTAACGGCGCGCCGTCCTGCCAAAGAGGCGTACCCCAGGGGATACGCCTCTCTTTGTTTTTAGTGGTTATGTTCCGCGGTTATGTTCCGGACCGCGTCAATTCTCTTTCGGCCCGTCGTCCCCGCCGCAGCAGCAATCCTCTTTCGCTTCCTCTTTAGCGTCTCCGCAGCACTCCTTGCCGCTCTTGTCCATGTTCTTAACGCTCTCGTTCAGAGCCTTCGAGATTTCGGACACGACGTTGGCCGTTTTTTCCACGACGACCTTCGTCGCCGCGCGCAGCTTGGGCTCCATGGTCTTAAACGCGGAATCCATCTTCGCGCCGACTTCCTTGGAGAACTCCTCGACATTTTTGGAGAAATTCTTCACGTGCTCGCTGAAGTCCCAATCGTCGGCGTCGTCCCAGCGCTCGCTCTTTCCGGTCTGCTTCAGGGACTCCAGCAGTTTCGAGGCGTCGTCGGCGGTAATCTTCCCGTCCTCCAGCATCCCGAGGATTTTCAACCTCTCCTGTTTCATATACATACCTCCTGTGGTATTAATTATCTGATAAATCAATATACGCCGGAGCGCGCCCAAAGTTTGCTCGTCCGGCGGCGATATGATATATTTTTCCATATTCGCGTCGCAATGTCAACATCCGGAAATAAAAAACCTGCGGCATATTCCGCAGGTTTGGCAGAGTATGACAAAAAAGTTATTCCGGCTGCGCGTGCTGCTTGGCCGATTTCAGGATCTCGAAGATCAGCTTCATGTCCTCGTGGGTCTTCTCCGGCGTCGAGATTATCTCCGCGTTGTTTCTGACCGCGTCGTAAAAATTGCAGAGCTCGTTGTAATAACCCTCGCCCGGCTTATACGGAATCGCCCGGTGCTCCCCGCTTTTAAGCGACATGTTCACATAGCCGCAGTCCGCGCTTTCCAGGAAAATCTCGCCGTGCGTCCCGAAAATGCGGAAGCCGACCGGCGGCGACTGGGTCTCCCTGGCTATGCAGAAGAACGCGTAGTGCCCGACGACCTGAACGTCGTAGGAGATAAGCGCGTTTATACACGAGAACGGGCAAAAATCCACCTCCGCGTGCCTGCCGTAGGCGTGCACCCTTTGGGCGGCCCCGAAGAGGAAGTGGTGCCTGGCCACGTGATGCACGCCGCTGTCCAGGAAGATCCCGCCTTCGAAGTCCGGGTGCTGCCGCCAATCCACCGCGGAATACCCGGAGCCCAGCATGGCCGACGGGAAGTCGGTCACGTTGTTGTCGATGAAATACGCGACGTTGCCGATCTCCCGGTCGTCGATCAGTTTCTTGATAAGCCGGTTTTCCTCCGTATACCTGAAATTCTCGGCGATCAGTATTTTGACCTTCGACTTCTGGCAGACCTTGATGAGGTCGGCAGCGCCCTTAGGCGTGCCGGCGAACGGCTTTTCCGCGATGACATCCTTGCCGCGGGCCAAGACGTCCTTGACCATCTCGTAGTTGAGGCCGATGGGCGTCATTATATCGACGGCCTCTATCTCCCCGTTGAGTTTCGCGAACATGGCCTCGTAGTCCGTAAAGACACGCTCCCCGGGGAGCCCGACGTCTTTGGCCGCCTCCTGCGCCTTCCCGATATCCCTGTCGCAGACCGCGCTGATCGTAAACTTGTCCGCGAGTCGTTTGTAAGCCGGCATGTGCAGATTCTTCCAGGCCATGCCGGCGCCAATCGCCGCCATTTTTATGGGCCGCATGTCATTTCCCCTTCCTTGTCAACCGAATCGCTATGACAATATGATTTGAAATTGGGGAAATAATATGCACGGCGGTTTAGATTACAACTGATACGGCGTCTCCTGATAAACATAGTAATTCAGCCAATTCCCGTACAGCAGGTTCGCGTGGGCGCGCCAAAGGACTTTCGGCTCCTTCGCGGGGTCGTCGCCCGGAAAATAATTCTCCGGCGCGAGCACGGACGGATCTTTGGCCAAATCCCGGAAATACTCGTTTCTGAGCGTCAGCGGGTCGTACTCCGAGTGTCCCGTTACGAAGACCCGCTTCCCGTCCGTGGACGCGGCTATGTATACCCCGGCCTCAGTGGACTCCGAGAGTATCTCCAGCCCCGGGACCTTCTCCACGTCCTCCCTCCGCACCTCCGTATGCCTGGAATGAGGCGCCCAGAACACGTCGTCGAAGCCGCAAAGGAGCTTCACGCCGGGCTTGTTGACCGTGTGGCTGAACACGCCGGAGCGCTTGCGCCCAAGGGGGAGCTTCGGAATGCCGTAGTGGTAATATAGCCCCGCCTGCGCGCCCCAGCATATATGGAACGTGGAGGTCACGTTCGCGTCCGTCCAGGCCATGATCTCCGTCAGCTCGCGCCAGTATGTGACGCTCTCGAACTCCATCTGCTCCACCGGCGCGCCGGTGATTATCATGCCGTCGAACCTCATGCCGCGCACCTCGCTGAAGACGTTGTAGAACGCCGACAGATACTCCTCGCTGGTGTGCTTGGACGCGCGGCTCTCCATACGCAGGAACTTCACGTCGATCTGCAGCGGCGTGTTGCCCAGAAGCCGCAGTATCTGGACCTCCGTGACCTGCTTGTCCGGCATGAGGTTGAGGATAAGTATCTTGAGCGCCCGAATGTCCTGGTGGAACGCGACGCTCTCGTCCATGACGAAGACGTTCTCGGCGGTCAGGATTTTTTTAGCCGGGATGGAATCGGGGACTTTTATAGGCATTGGGAATTCTCCTAGAACTAGATTATGACGTTGAATCCGTTAGCGGTTACGCTGCAATGACACACTCACCATAGCACATTAAGCCAGGGAAGCGAAGCAAAAGCCGAATCGTCGGTTATAAGAACCAAATTTTCCGCAAATGCCTGTGCCGCCAAAAGTCTATCGAATGGGTCGCGGTGTTCCCAGATAAATTTACCGGCGTAATGGGCGTGATAGGTTCTTATATGCTTAATTTACGGCTCTCGCGTATTGCCCAAATAAAAGTGTGCGTATCAAGCAAATACCCTAAAGTCCCCATAATTCTAACTCCTCTTCGGGCAAAGGGTCAAAAAAGCTATCCGGTAATGGCGGTACATCGGTAACAAAATCAAATTGCAATTTTGAATTTGGAACGCTCGCAATCTGTTTATTTGTTTCAGTATCTTGTGAATCTTCCAAGATAGCAATAACTATACGACATTTTTCCGGTATCTTCATGGCTGTTCCAGACGTGTAAAAACATCCGTTGTCAAAATAGCCCTCATAGGCTGTGGCCTGCATAAAAATCCTCCCTGCCGCATGATATAAAACGCAAGCTCCCCCACCTTATGTTACCTTCTCATTCACCCCTGCACGACCCTCCCCAAAATCTCGTTGCTCCTCTCGATGAACCTCGTCATCCGCCCGCTCTCCAGCGGCTTGTGCCCGAGCATCGCCAGATCGTATATGTGCTCGCAGATCAGATTCACGTCAGCCTCGCGGCCTTCCTGATCCTTCAGCGTCATCAGCGAGTGCACCAGGCTGTTGGCGTTGTTCAGGACGAGCGTCTCCTCGTCCTCGAACATGTTCATGTTCATGCCGCCACCGAACATCCTGCTCATCTCGCGCATACGGCGGGACTGCTCCGAGAGCAGTATCACGGCCGAAACGGCCGGGGATTTCAGGTTCTCCGTTTTGACAGACAGCCTGTCGTTCCCAAGGGCCTTGCGGAACAGGCCCTGGAGCGCCTCGTCGTTCTCCGTCTGGTTCTCGCCCTTGAGGCCCTCGGAGATGTCCGAGTCGATCCGCTGGAAGCGTATGCCGCTCTCATAGCCCTCCACGTAGGAGATGAACGGGTTGTCCAGGTTTGCTGTCAGTATGACCGCCTCCATGTCCTGGTCCCTGAACATTTTGACATACTGGGACTGCTGCTGCTCGTTGGTCACATAGTAGACAGTCTTGCCCGTCTTTCCCTCGTTCCTGGCGGTGAACTCCGCCAAGGTCTGGAAATCGCCGGCCGTGGTCTTGTAGACCACGGAGCCCTTGACCTTGTCGTAGAAATCCTTCTCCCTTATGCAGCCGTACTTGATGAACGGATTTATGTCCTCCCAGTACGAGCAGTACGTCTCCCGCTCGTTCTTGAACAAAGTGTTCAGCTTGTCCGCGACCTTGCGGCTGATGTATCCCGACATCTTGTTCGCGTAACCGTCGTTCTGCAGGAAGCTGCGCGACACGTTCAGCGGCAGGTCGGGGCAGTCCATGACGCCCTTAAGGAGCAGCAGGAATTCCGGGATGACCTCCTTGATGTTGTCCGCCACGAAGACCTGGTTGTTGTAGAGCTTGACCTGGCCCTCCGTGTACTCGAAGTCGTGCCGCAGCTTCGGGAAGAACAGTATGCCCTTAAGCCGGTAGGGATAGTCCATGTTCAGGTAGATCCAGAACAGCGGATCGTTGAAATCGGAGAAAACCTTGTGGTAAAAGGCCTTATACTCGTCGTCCGTGCAGTCGTTCGCGGCCTTCAGCCAGAGCGGGTGGGTGTCGTTCACGGGCTTGGGACCGGATTTTTTCGGCTTACGCGGATGCTTATGTCCGTGTGCGTGGTCATGTCCGTGTGCGTGGTCATGCCCGCATTCGCATTCCCCGCCGTCGGCGTGTTCATGCCCGCATTCGCATTCTTCGCCGTTGCCGCCATGATGTTCGGTTCCATCCGGCCCGGCGATGTCTTCGTCCCGCGCGCCGCCGTCAATATCTTTGTCCGCATCATCATCGGCCGGCCCGGCGATGTCTTCGCCGTCGGTTTCATCATATACGCCGCCGTCCATATCCTCGTCCGCGTCTTCGTCCGCCGGCCCGCCGTCCTTTTTGGCGGCGGCGTTTTCCAGATATATCTCCACGGGCATGAAATTGCAGTATTTGATAAGCACGCTCCGCAGCTTGTACTCTTCCAGGAATTCCTTGCCGTCCGGGCCGATGTGCAAGGTGATCAAAGTGCCCCTGGCCGTCCGCCCGCTCTCCGAAAGCTCGAATTCCGCGCCGCCGTCGCAGACCCAGTGGGCCGCCGCCGCGCCGTCCAGATAGGACAGCGTGTCTATTTCGACCTTTTCGGCCACCATGAACACCGAGTAGAACCCGAGGCCGAAATGGCCGATGAATTCGCTCTCCTTGTCGATCTTGTCCTGGTACTTGGTCAGAAAATCGCTGGCCCCGGAGAAGGCGATCTGGTTGATATACTGCTTTATCTCTTCCGCGGTCATGCCGACGCCGTTATCCTCGAACGACAGCGTCCCTTTTTCCTTATCGACCCTCACGAGTATCGCGTAGGTCTCGTCCGCGGGAACATTCGGGGCCTCGCCCATGTCCGAGAGCTTTCGGAGCTTCGTAATGGCGTCGGTGGCGTTCGAAACCATCTCCCGGACAAAAATGTCGGAGTCGGAATAGAGCCATTTCTTTATGATCGGCATGATGTTGTCGCTGTGGATCGAAAGACTGCCTTTTTCGGTTGGCATTTGGGATTCCTCCTTGGTTCTTTTCAAGAATTAGTATGATTACGCTATATACTATCCGGTTAAGCCATTTTTGTCAAGAAAAAATTAGCACTCGACATCAATGAGTGCTAAACGAATGAGCGCCAAAAGGAAAGATAGCCTTACTATACAATCTTAGCGGCGGGAAAATACTTCTTAAAGAAATTTAATATCTTCTGATCCCAGATCTGATCGACGGTTTTATCCATAGTAAATGTCTTTTGCGCCGTCGCCGTGGTGAACCGGGCCGTTCCCTCCTCGAAATTCAGGTTCAGGAACATGGCCGCGGCATTTCCGTGCGCCTTGGCCACGGCCTCGTCCCCGAGAGAAAATATGATCTTCATCGACCTCGGCGTCCTGCCTCCCCTGACCCAGTCGTACACATACGGCCGAAGCTCGCTCCAGAGGCAGTAGCTTCGCGGGGTTTTCGCCTTATCGCCGTCCGGCAAAGCGGTTTTGTCCAGGATACCGCTGGCGGTGAACTTCGTGAACCCGCAGACCTCCGCCCCCCTGACCTCGAACTTGTCGAACACGTCCTCTTTCAGCAGCCGGTTCATCAGGGTTTTCACCTCCGCGCCGGACATCTCGAAAACCAGCATGGCGTATGCCTCCCGTGTTTGCTATTGAAATATTTTACGCGCTCTTCGGCCTGTTCAGCCTCGCGAACGCCCCGTTACGCTCCATCAGCTCCGAATAGCTGCCTTTCTCGATTATGGAGCCCTTGTCGAGCACCAGTATCTGGTCGGCGCTTATTATCGTCGAGAGCCTGTGCGCTATGACTATCAACGTCCTGCTCCCGGACAGGTTCTCTATCGCCCGCTGTATCTGGAGCTCCGTCTCCATGTCTACGGAGGAGGTCGCCTCGTCGAGGATCAAAATCGGCGTGTCCCGAAGCACCGCGCGCGCTATGGAAAGCCTCTGCTTCTGCCCGCCGGAGAGCCTGACGCCCCGTTCGCCGATCGTCGTCTGGTAGCCCTGGGGCATCTGCCGGATGAAGTCGTCGGCGCAGGCGACCCTCGCGGCCGCCTCGATCTGCTTTTCGTCGGCGTTCTTCACACCGTAGGCGATGTTCTCGGCTATCGTCCCGTTGAACAGGAAAACGTCCTGCAAAACCATCGAGATCTGGGAGCGGAGCGATTCCAGGGTCAAGTCCTTTATGTCCACGCCGTCGATATAGATATTTCCGCGCTGGGGGTCGTAAAACCTCTCCATCAGCGAGACGATCGTGGTCTTGCCGACGCCCGTCGGCCCCACGACCGCGATCATCTCGCCGGGTTCGGCAGTGAACGAGACGTCCGACAGCACCGGCTCCTCCTGTATGTAATAAAACGAGACGTTGTTAAACTCTATCTTCCCCGCGCAGTTTTGGAGGACGGCCGCGTCCGGCTTTTCCTTCACGTCGGACTCCGCGTCCAAAACCTCGAATATCCTGACCGCGCCCGCGAAGGAGACCTGCACGTCCTCGAACAGCCTCGACAGGACCGCCAGAGGCTGATAGAAAATGCTCAGATACATCAAAAAGCCGACGACGTCGGCGACCGACATCCTGCCGTTCATGGACAGGTAGCCGCCTATCCCGACGACTATGACCGTGCCGAGGGAGGTCAGGAACTCAATGCCGGGGTGAAAGAGCGCGGCCGCGTAGTTCGCGCGGATGTTCACGTAGGAATAGTGCCTGCACAACTCGAGCATCTTGCCGAGTTCCCGCTCTTCCTGGCCGAAGGCCTGTATCTCCTTCATGCCGGACAGATTGTCCTGGGAGACGGCGTTTATGCCGCCCAGCACCTCCTGGTTTATCCTGAACAGCGGCGCGACCTTCTTCGAAAAGAACGTGCCCACCCAAAAGACGATCGGCACCGGGATCAGAGCGATCGCGGCCAGTATCGGATTTATCAAGAAGATCAAAACCGCGACGCCTATGATGACGATCAGGTTGCTGATCAGGTCGGGCAAAGCGTGGGCTATTAAAATCTCGGCCTGGCGGGTGTCGTTAATCATGCGGCTCATCAGCTGGCCGGTCTGCTTGTCCTGGTAATACTTCATAGACAGCTTTTGCAGCTTTTCATACACCTTAGCCGTCAGCTCGCCCACAAAGCTCCAGGCCGCCACGTGGCTGATTGCCAAAGCGACCCACCGGCAGCCGACCCTCAGAAGATACGCCCCCACAAGCACGGAGGAGTAGACGATAAGGATATGCACGGTCGCGGTGTCCGACGTGAGCGACCCGGTCAGGCCGCGGACGATCGCGGGCGTGATAAGGTTCAGCAGCGACGCGCCGACGATGCCTATGGAGGCTATTCCTATCATGCGCCAGTGTTTTTTTGCCATCAGTATCAGCTTTGCTGTCGGGTTCATGCGGTTTGGGCCTCCCGTGGGGTTGTTATTATGTCTGGGATACTGCGGACAATTCATTTTTTCGCGGCGATAACGTCCCGCATTATCGCCTGATCCACCCTATGGCTGAAATTCAGGTATTCCCCCTTGTTAAAAACCGTAAACCCGTTGTCGGAGAAGATAGCTTCCATCTTCTCCCTCGGCAGCACGAAGCTGTTCCACGCCAGAACGGCCGTTCCGCCGGGCTTCAGAACGTCCCGCCAGGCCGGAAGGCACGCGCTGAGCAGTTCGGAGGGGTTGCGCGTCAAAGACGGCTGCCTGCCGCTCGTGATATTCCCGTGAGCGACGCCGTAGGGCAGGTCGCCGACGAGCATGTCGAAAAAGTTCCTTTTATAATAGGCGTTCACGAACATGGAGTTCCCGGCGATAAGCTCCGCCGTCCGCGTGTCCTTGGCGCGCTGATCCTCCTTTGTCCGGGCGATCTCGAAGGTGAACCGCTCGGCTGAAAAAGCCCTGTTCGGCCCGGATATCCGGCGCGATTCCGCGGTGTGCTTGTACCTGCCCGTCTCCAGGAACCGCTTGAGAAAGTGGTACGCCTCGTTCACGATCTTGTCGGCGATTTCCACGCCGTATACGTCAAAGCCCTTTATCAGGCCCTCGAACAATGTCGTCCCCTTCCCCGCCACCGGGTCGAGGAGCCTCGGGACGCCGCCGGTTCCCGCGTCCTCCCGCGAATAGGCGGCGATGTTGATCATCATCCGCGTGAAGACCTCGTTCGTCTTGCCCGTGTATTTCAAAATGGAGCTGACGCTCTCTTCCATGTACGGGGCGGCCATTTCGACCGGGCGCAGGCACGGCCCTTTTTCATCCGGGAAAAGCTCGAACAGCGCGAAAACAAAGGACAGGCCGGATATTACCCCGACGTCCCCGTTTGACAGCGGTTCTTCGGCTGCGAACGTAAGATACCAAACCCCGGCGAGCTTTTCGCACTTCGCGCTCGCCTCTATTGCCCCGCGGTCGGCGCCGGCTTTCCGCAGGGCGATCAGAAGCTCCGATACGGCCATTCCGCGGGAGGCCTCGAAGTAGACGCGGCTGTGGCCGGGGTGAGACAAAATCGCGTAATGATACATCATTTTTCCATTCTCATCTCCGCCAGCCTCACGAACCGCGAGATAACGTCCTCTATCGACAGCTCCGGATACCCCTTGATATAAGTCCGTATCCTGTCGTTAAACCTCGCGTGCCAGCGCGGCGCGACGCCGCTTCGGCCAAGGACGGCCCCGGCTATGCTCCCGGCGGTCGCCGCGGTGCAGTCGTTGTCCATGCCCATCGCCACGATGTTTCCGATGATTTTGGTAAAGTCGTTTTTCCCTAGCATCAGTCCGAACACAGTCAGGCAAGCGTTGTTATTCGTGTGCACGGGGTGCATCCCGGGAAAGCGCGCGTCCACGGCGCGCCGCGCCTCCGCGTAGTCCGCGATGGACGGGCCGGTTTCGAGCGCCCATTCCATGTCGCGGCGGAGCGCGCAGTTCGCTGGTATCTCCCGCAGCGCCGCGCGAATCGCGTCAATCGGGTCGTTTACCGTGAAGGCGGCTGCCTCCGCCGCCGCGAAGAACATCTCGCCGTATATGCCGTTGCGCCGGTGGGACAGGTACGCGTCCCGATAGCCCAGCCCCGCCGCGAGCTCCGGGTCCCCGGCGGCCGCGTAGGCGAAGCCGTCGGCGCGTATGTCAGCCCCGATCCACTGGCAGTAGGGGTTGTCTATATCCGCGGCGTTTTGGGCGGCGACGCCGGCCCTGAGGTTCCTGAGCGCGGCGTCCTCCGCCGTGCAGGCGTATGGCAGCAGCTCCTTCCATATCTCCCCCACATCCTCGGTCGTGAAACCGAACCCGTACCGCTCGATTATCAAAAGCCCCAGAATCGTGTAGGTGAGGTCGTCGTCCACCGGCACCCCGTCCATATGATCGCGGGTGTATTTTACACGCGTGTCGGCTTCATAGCGCAGGCCCCAGGGCTGGTCTGCGTAAGACCAGTAGTCTTCCGGCGGGAAGGGTTCGCGGTTGTACCCGGCGAGCCGCTTCATGTCCGAGACGCTCCAGCCCTCAACCGGCGCGCCTAGCGTGCACCCGGCGAAACGCCCGAGAACGGCCCCGGCCATACGCTCGCGCAGATCGGGGATGCGCTTCGCGGGCGCGTTGCCCCCGGCGCACAATTTCCGGATAGCCTCGTAATCGTTCGGCTCGTCCGCGGAACAGGCGCCGGCCCCCAGGGCCTTTATGCCGTCCAGGGCGCGCCGCAGCTCCGCCTCCAGGCGTCCCGCGGCTCCTTTTACCTCGGCGCCTCGCCCGTACTCGGCCATCAGCGCCCCATAATCGCCGGCCTGATCCAGCAGGCGGCGCAGAGGAATAAAATCGGTATAGATTGTTTCGGACATTGTTACCACCCTCTCGTATTTATCTTAGTTATCTTAGAAAAGCGTCAGCTGCTCCGTTTCGTCAACCGTCTCCTCCGCTTCGCTCCCGTTCCCGGCGCCGCCGGAGGCACATTTTTCCGCGCCGGGCGGGGTTCCGTCTTTCTCCCCTGCCCCGCCGCGGCGGAAATCATCAAAACCGTAGCCCCGCGGCAGAACCGTCAGCCCGCCGCCGCGCCGTTCCGTCCCGGCCGCTGGGATGCCGCGTTCCTCGAAGCGCTCCAAGACGTACGCGAAATCCGTCCGCTCCGCCGCGGCTGCGCGTCCCGCCTCCTCCGGATCCTCATTTTCCTTTGCGGCCTCGCCTGATTCTGCCCTTTGATCCGTCTTCCCGCGCGGCAGAATTTCCTCCGGGGCCGGCGAAAACTCCCCGATCATGTCCGCGATCAGATTAGTATTTACGATCACGACTTCCCGGGCCTTATCCTCTCCCATGTATTCAAACTCCCTCAGCATCTCCTCCGTCGTCCTGAAAAACAGCGGGGGCTGCTGATCGGCGTCCTTTGCGCCGTTCCCGGCCATGACTACCCGCCTGTCCGTCTCGTCCTCAGGATTCAGAAAATACGCGTCGGAGACGGCGGCGACCGGCTTCCCAAGCTCCGCGCCGAGGGCGGCGATTTTTCCGTTAAGGCCCTCCAGCTCCTCCGTGGAGGACACCCGGCCCTCCAAAATGAGCCGTATGTCGTTCCCGACGGGCGAGATCTCAAAATAGTCGTAAAATCCGGCGATTTCCCTTATCTCCTCCTCCGGGCGGCCTTCCAGGAGCGCCTGATAAAGCTCCCCCTCCGCGCAGGCGGAGCCTATCAGGAGCCCGTCCCTCAGGGCGGCCAGCTCGCTCCTGGGAAACAGCGGGCGCTTCATGAAATACTCGGTGTGCGCCTTGGAAACGAGCTCCAGGAGATTCCGCATCCCCGCGCGGTTCCTGGCCAATATGGTCACGAGGCACGTCTTCATCTCGGTTTTGCCCGCGCCCGCGCCGTCGTAGCCGACGAGCCCGTCGAGCATCCTGACGCCCTTTTCCTCCAGCATGGCCCTGAACCTCAGGAAAATCAGCGCCGTTGTGCGCGCGTCGTCGACGGCGCGGTGGTGGCTGCCCATGTCTATGCCGAAGTGCTCCGCCAAAACGTTCAGCCTGTGCCTCTGGAGCTCCGGCAGAAGCGCCCGGCTAAGCTCCAGCGTGTCCAAGGAGGGGTTCTTTATCTCGGTTTTTATCTCATTGGGCAGGCGGCGGGCCGCCTCCCGGAGAAATCCCATGTCAAAGGGGGCGTTGTGCGCGGTCAGGACCGCGTCCCCCGCGAAAGCCAGGAATTCCGGCAGAACATCTTCTATGTAAGGCGCGTTCGCGACATGAGCGTCGGTTATGCCTGTGAGGTCCGTGATGACCTTGGGTATCGGAATCCGGGGGTTTACGAGCGAGCTGAAGCGCTCCGCGATCTGCCCCCTTGCGACCCGCACCGCGCCGATCTCTATTATGCGGTCAGTCTCGCTTTGAAGGCCGGTCGTTTCCAGGTCGAACACGACCGTCTCGGCGTCGAGCGTCCGCGCGCCGGAAACCAGCGCCAGGTCGTCCGCGCCGCAAACCATGCGGCCCTCGGCGCCGTATATGAGCTTCACGCCCTCGATCCTCGCGGCGAGCACGGCCTCCGGGGCCGCCCGGACCGCGGCGTGATCCGTTATCGCGACGGACCCGTGACCCCAGCGGGCCGCAAGCGCAATGTAGTCCTCCGCGCCCGGCGCGCCGCCGACCACGCCCATGTTCGTGTGCAGGCGGAGCTCCGCGCGCTTGACCTCGGCCCGGTCGGCCCTGACGCGCGCGCCGCCGGCGGCCCTGCCGATCTCGGCGGCAGCCAGGCAGAGCGTCTTTGAGAACTTGTCCGTGCGGATTTTGCCTCTCACGGTGACGCGGTTCCCGCGGGCGACGACCCGCTGCGACGCGAAGTCCCGCTCCCCGCAGAAACACTTTACAGGGATCGAGCCCGCGCCGTCCGTCAAGATGAAGGTTACCAGCCTGCCCATTTTGGCCTCGCGGGAACTCAGGTTGAAAACGGCGCCCTCCGCGAGCACGGCCTCGTTTTCCGAGAATTTGCAGGACAGTGGCTTGACCACGCCCTCCAGCCTCGACTCGGTAAAATTGAAGCGGATGCCTGTTTTGGGGGACTTGGGCTTGGGCTGTTTTTTCGGCTTATGCGGCTTTGGCGATTTTTGCGGCTCCGGCGATTCCGGCGGATTCCCCGCCGGGGGAGGACTGTCCGATAAGGACGGTTTGCCCGCCGCCGATAAAGATACGCTGCCCGGCGGGAACGGATTGTCCGCCGCAGATAAAGACGCTCTGTCCGGCGGGAACGGATTGTCCGCCGCAGATAAAGACGCTCTGTCCGGCGGGAACGGCTCGTCCGCCGCCGATAAAGACGCGTTGCTCGGCGGGAACGGATTGCCCGCCGCAGATAAAGACGCGCTGCCCGGCGGGAACGGATTGTCCGCCGCAGATATAGCCTCATTGTCCGGCGGGAACGGCTTGTCTCCCATCGTCAGCTTCCCTGGCGGGAGCGGGCTGTCCGCCATTGACGGCCCGGCCGCCAAGGGCGGCTCATCTGTCCCGACACGGACGTTGACCTTGCAAACTCCCGGGAAGCCCTGTTTCAGGCATTCCGCGAGGAAGGCCGTCATGTCCCCCGAAACCGGCGCGGGGGATTTGATAAAGACGTTCATCTCCATATCGGCCCTGTTTACGCGTATTTCGCCGACCGTGGCGGATTCGAAGCTCTTCAGGACGCCGTCGGGCAGGGAAAAACCGCTGAAGACGTCGCGCAGGTATTTGTCGGGCATATTTTCACCTTTGGTTTTCCATCGTCATTATTTCTTTCATCAGCGCGTCCGCGATTTCCTCCTCCGGCAGCGTCCTGAGGATCTTCCCGCCGCTGAACAGCGCGCCCGCCCCGTCGCCGCCGGCCACGCCGACGTCGGCGTCTTTGGCCTCGCCAGGGCCGTTCACGACGCAGCCCATGACCGCGACTTTCAGGCTCTTCTCTATACCGGCGCACCGCTTTTCTATTTCGGCGGCGATTTTTTCCACATTTATCCCCGTCCTGCCGCAGGTGGGGCAGGAGACGACCTCCACGCCGAACCTTCGCAGCCCGGCCGCCCTTAGTATCTCCTTCGCGCAGCGGACTTCCGGGAGCGGATCGCCTGTCAGCGAGACGCGGAGCGTGTCCCCGATCCCCCGGAGGAGCAGGCTCCCCAGGCCGACCGCGGACTTTATCGCGCCGGAAAACTCCGTCCCGGCCTCCGTTATCCCGATATGCAGCGGGTACGCCGTCCTCCGCGCCAGCAGCTCATACGCCTTGACGCACAGCGGGACGTCGGACGACTTGATCGACACGACTATGTCTCCGAAATCAAAGTCCTCCAGCATACCCACGCCCCGCAGCGCACTTTCCGCGAGGCCCTCCGGGGTGACGCCGCCGTGTTTTTCGTATATGTCCCGCTCCAGAGAGCCGGAGTTCACGCCGACGCGTATCGGTATCCCGCGCCGCTTCGCGGCCTCGGCCACCGGGCGCAGCCTGTCCGGCCCGCCGATGTTCCCGGGGTTTATACGCAGCTTGTCCGCGCCGTTTTCTATGGCGGCGAGGGCGATCCTGTAGTCAAAGTGCACGTCCGCGACGATCGGTATCTCCGCAGGGACCCTCCGGCGTATCTCCCGTATGGCTTCGGCCGCGGCCATGTCCGGCACCGCCACGCGCGCGATCTCGCAGCCGCAGGCGGCAAGCGCCATGATCTGGGCGACGGTGGCCTCCACGTCGCGGGTGTCCGTTTTGGTCATGGACTGTATGGCCACGGGGTTTCCGCCGCCGATACTGACCGCGCCGATCCGGATCACTTTTGTCTTATTTTTGGTCATAGCATCTTCCTTATGTCGCTGTAGGCGATAAACACAGCCAGTATCATCAGCGCCGCCAGGCCTATCAGGTGCACGAGGCCCTCGCGCTCGGGCGGGACGGGCTTGCGCCTAATACCCTCGATGAACAGGAACACCAGCCGCCCGCCGTCGAGCGCCGGAAGCGGCAGGAGGTTGAACGCGCCCAGGTTTGCGCTTATCAGGGCGCAGAGTTTGACCATCGTCAATACCGTGTCGTAAACACCGGCCTTTATCGTCTCCGCATAGGCGTCGTTTATCACCCCGACGATCCCTATCGGTCCGGAAAGCTGGCTCAGCGGCAGTTTGAAGGTGAACAGCCTGATTATCCCGATGACGGTCGTCTTTATCAGGAAGATCATGGTGAAAAAGGCGTTCCGGACGCACTCCCAGACGCCGGCGCTGGCGAAACCCTCCGCCTTCTGGAAAACGCCGGCCTTTCCGTCCGGGTAAAAGCCGATCTTGTACATCCCGTCGGCCGGGTCCTGGCGCGGCGTCAGCGTGACGGCGATCCGCTCCCCGCCGCGCAGGATTTCCACGGCGACCGGCACGCCCTTATTGGTAGAAAGGTCAAACGAAACGTCCTCGAATATATTGACCGACGAACCGCCGATCCTGAGTATCCTGTCGCCCGGTTTTAGCCCGGCCTCCGACGCCGCGGAACCGTCCACTGTCCTCCGGACTACCGGCTCCGCGTAGCCGTTCAGCACAACAATGACGAACAGCAGCGCGAACGCCAGCAGAAAGTTCATGAAAGCCCCGGCCGATATGACCCCTATGCGCCTCGGGAGGGTCCTGTTGCCGAAGGCCCTGGAGTCCTCGCTGGACCCGTCCTCGCCGAGCATTTTGCAAAAGCCCCCGATCGGGAACAGGCGCAGGGAATAGAGGGTATCGCCGCGCCGCCACTTCAGGAGCTTGGGCCCCATGCCTATCGCGAATTCCTCCACCATGATTCCGGCCTTGCGCGCGGCGGCGAAGTGGCCGAACTCGTGGATCAGAACGATTATTCCGAAGATTATGACAGCGATTACGATTGACATAGATCACCTGTTTTCGATGAATTAGAACCTGTACATTTGTCGTTTCGCGCTCGTTTTAAGCTCATTTCAAATCAAAACGATCCGCGACCCGCGCTTTCGCCCACTCCTGCGCCGCCAAGATGTCTTCCAGCCCGGGTTTCGCGCTGTTTTCAGTATATGTGGCCATAGTCCTTTCTATGAGGGAGGGAATATCTGGAAACCTTATCCTTCCGCCGAGGAACGCCTCCACGGCCGCCTCGTCGGCGGCGCTCAGGACGGCGGGAAGCGCGCCGCCCGCGTGGAGGGCCTCATACGCCAGCCCAAGGCACGGGAACGCGTCCGCGTCCGGCTTCTCGAAGGTCAGCGGACCAATGCCTATGAAATCCGGCCTCGGGCACGGACCGGGACGCCTCTCCGGGTACGTCAGGGCGTATTGTATCGGCACGCGCATGTCAGGCGTCCCGAGCTGCGCGACGACCGCGCCGTCCGCGAAGCCGACCATCGAATGGATCACGCTCTGCGGGTGGATCAGGACCTCTATGCGCTCCGCCTCCACTCCGAACAGCCACCTCGCCTCGATGACCTCCAGCCCCTTGTTCATCAGAGTGGCGGAATCGACGGTGATTTTCGGCCCCATTCGCCAGTTGGGATGCCTCAGGGCCTGCTCCGGCGTGACATTCATAAGCTCCGTTTTGGTCTTTCCCCGGAACGGCCCGCCCGACGCGGTCAGGTATATCCTTTCGAGGGCCTTGGCCCGGCCCTCGCTCTCCAGGCACTGCCACACCGCGGAGTGCTCGCTGTCTATGGGGTATATCGGGACGCCGCGCTTTTTCGCCGCGTCGGTGACGAGCTCCCCGGCGGCGGCGAGCGCCTCCTTATTAGCCAGGGCGAGCGTTTTCCCGGCGTTTATCGCGGTTAAAGCCGGGACAAGCCCGGCGGCTCCGCTTAAGGCGTTGACAACCGTGTCCGCGCCGCCGTACGCGGCGGCCTCCGCGAGGCCCTCCGGGCCGAAGACGACGCGGCAGGGGACTGCCAGGGCCTTCCTGAGCGGCTCCGCGTCGGACTTGCTTCCGACGCAGGCCAGGGCGGGCCTGAACTCCGCGATCTGCGCCTCCAGCAAGGAGACGTTCTTGTTCGCGGCCAAAGCCGCGATTTTGATCTCGCCCGGCAGATTGCGGGCGACTTCCAGGGTCTGGCGGCCGATGGAGCCGGTGGAGCCTAAAAGGGAGATATTTTTCATATTTAATAAATCCTCTTTGACAAAAACCTCATTGCTATCCCCTCCACAGCATCGCCGTCATCAGCATATACACCACCGGCGCGGTGAACACCACGCCGTCGAACCTGTCCATGACGCCGCCGTGGCCCGGGAATATCTCGCCGAAGTCCTTGATCTTGCCGAACCTTTTCACGGCCGAGGCGGCCAGGTCGCCGAAGATCGAGAAAACCGCGCCCACGACGCCGATAACTGTGAAATCGAGGACGATGTTTATGTCCCCGATACGGGCATAGCGCGAGACGATAAGCCCGTAGACGAACGCCAGAAGCGTCGCGCCGACGACTCCCCCGACCGCGCCCTCCACGGTCTTTTGGGGGCTGAGGGCGGGGATGAGCTTGTGCCTGCCGAAATTGACGCCGATCAGGTACGAGCACGTGTCGCAGCCGAAGGAGCTGATGAAGATCTGCCAGACGAAAAAGACGCCGGGCCCCTGCGACCCGTCCGGCGCGGGATACATCCGCACCAGGTATATGAACGAGGTCAGGAAGGCCACGTAAAAGAACCCGTACAGCGCGGCGGCGCAGTTAGCCATGTTTACCCCGGAGCGGGACAGGATCATATACACCGAGACGGTTATGACGAACACGGTTATAAAAATAAAAAAATACGGCGTGCCGCCGATAAACGGCAGAATCAGATAATAAACGGCGGCGAAGGCGCAGCCGATATAGTGGATGGGCTCGCTTCTGCCGGACATCGCCCGGTATATCTCCATCATTCCCACGAGCGAGACGGCCGCAAGGGAGACTTGCAGCCAGACCCCGCCCAGATAGGCGAATATCAGAGCCGGCAGAAGCACCAGACTCGTCACTACCCGCTTGCGCACCGCCATACCTCCTGTTTATATATGAGTTCCCTCGGAAACCCGGAAGCCGCGCCGGGACTGTCATTCTGAGCGATAGCGAAGAATCTTACCCCCACTGGCATAACCTCGTTATAGAGAAAAGACCCTTCGCTTCGCTCAGGGTGACATATGGGATAAATTGGTTTCCGAGGTTACTCAATATGGCCGCGAAAAGTAATTCACTTTTCGCTCCGCTTAAGGTTGCTGCTCACGAGCGAAAACTTCGAATGAATTTGTATGCGCCATTTATTTATGCAATATCACATATATCACATTCATGCGTTTTTCTCGTTTTTCTTCATTAGACTTCTTCATTAGACTTCTTCGGAAATTTATTCTTCATTGTCACCCTGAGCGAAGCGAAGGGTCTAAAATCAAGATTCTTCGCTTAGCTCAGAATGACAAACGCCAATTTCCGAAGAAGTCTATTGTTAAATTCCTCCGAACCGGCGGTCGCGCCGGTTGAACCGGTCGATCGCCTCTATCAGGTCGGCTATGCGGAAATCGGGAAAATACTTGTCCGAGAAGTAAAACTCCGCGTAGGCGCTCTGCCAGAGCAAAAAGTTGGACAGCCGCATCTCCCCGGCAGTCCTGATGATGAGGTCAGGGTCGGGGAAGCGGGCCGTGTCCAGGCTGCCGGAGAACATGGCCTCCGTGACCTCCCCCGGCGACAGCCGCCCCTTGGCCGCATCCTCGCAGAGCCTGCGCGCGGCGCGGACTATGTCGTCACGCCCGCCGTAGTTGAGCGCCAGGATGAGCGTCAGGCCCGTCTTGGCCTTGGTGACGTCCGCAAGCTGGTCTATCCTGCGCCGCAGATCCGCGTCAAAGCGCGCCGTGTCCCCGATGAAGGCAATGCGGATATTGTTCTTTCTGGAATCGTTGATGAACTGCCCGCAATATTCCCTGAAGAGCTCCATCAGTCCGGAGACTTCCTCCTCCGGCCTTGTCCAGTTCTCCGTGGAAAACGCGTAGGCGGTCATGAACCTCAAACCCAGCTTGTCGGCGTCCTCCGCCAGCCGGCGGAGGTTCTGCACGCCGGCCCTGTGCCCGGCGAGGCGGGGCAGGCGCTTCCGCGTGCCCCACCTGCCGTTGCCGTCCATTATGAAGGCAATGTGCGTCGGGATCGTTTCGGTTGTCCCGGTTGATTTGTCAGGCACTTGAACACTGTCCTTTATATCGACATTATCTCCTTATTCTTCGCTTCCATGACCTTTTCGATCTCCTCGACATGCTTATCCGTGGCTTTCTGTATCAGCTCGTCCAAATCCTCGAGCTCGTCCTCGGTGATCTCGCTCTTTTTCTCCATCTTCTTGAACGCGTCGACGGCGTCGCGCCGGATGTTGCGGACGGCGACCTTAAAATCCTCCGCCTTCTTCTTGACGTCCTTCGTCAGCGACTTGCGGCGCTCCTCCGTCAGTTCCGGGAAGACCAGGCGTATGACCTTGCCGTCGTTGGTCGGGTTGATGCCGAGGTCGGACATCTGGATCGCCTTTTCGATCTTCTTGAGCATACCGGCGTCCCAGGGCTGGATCTGCAGAAGCCGCGCCTCCGGCACGGTCACGTTCCCGACCTGATTAAGGGGCGTCTCGGTCCCGAAATAGTCCACCGTGATCTTGTCGAGCACGTGGGGGTTGGCGCGGCCCGCGCGGATCGTGCTCAGCTCGGCGGAGTACGCCTCGACCGACTTTTGCATTTTCTCCTCGTAAACCTTCGTTTTTTCAGACATAGAAATCCTCCTTTATATCTACGGCTACTTTGGTTCCAAGGTCGCGGCCGGACCCGCCGAGGCAAGCCTTCACGACGCCGTCATGGGCGTTGAGGCCAAACACGAACGAGTCCATCCCCTGCTCCATCGAAATGGCCATGCCCGCGATATCGGCCGCGTCGAGGCGCTCCGCGATGACCCGCCTGTAAGTGACGGCGCGGAACTTCCGCGCGTCGGCGTGCCTGCCGGGATCCTTGTCGTACACGCCGTCCACGTTCTTCGCGTAAACGACCATGTCGGCCTCCAGCTCCGCCGCCCGAAGAGCGGCCACGGTGTCGGTGGAAAAATACGGGTGCCCGGTGCCGCCGGAATTTATCACGACCACGCCGCCGGCCATGTATTTAAGCGCCGCGCTTTTCTCAAAGAGCTGCGAGAAAAAGCTCAGGTAAAACGGCGTCATGACGACCGATTCCACCCCGGACTTTTTGAACTGCTCGCTCAGATAGATGCCGTTCATGACCGTGCCCAGCATACCTATCTGATCCGAACGGCTCCTGTCCATATCGGCTTTCGCCTTCTTCCCGCGCCAGAAATTCCCGCCGCCGACCACCAGAGCGACCTGGACGTTGTTGTCGAGCACGGTCTTTATCTGGCGCGCTATGCCGTCTATCACGGCGTCGCTGAACGGGACCGGGGCGTTGCCCGGGGCGGAAGGGCCGGCCAGGGCTTCCCCGCTCAGTTTTATGACGACACGGTTCATAGAAAACCTCCGAACTGGAAACTGGAAACTGGATACTGGATACTGGAAGCTGGAAGCTGGAAACCTATAATTCGCCTATTTCTTGGGGGCCGTTTTTGTTTCCCATGGCAGCGGTTCGTTTCCTCCCGCGTCTAGCAAAAGTATATCGACGATCTGCTCAATGCCTTCCAAGTCGTTTTTTGCGATCAATCTCTTGAATGCCAGCATAAGAGCCGTTATTTCCGATTTAGTCATAACATAACTCCCTTCTTCGCCTTATCGGCCCGGCGCATCTCATTGCATCCACTTAAACCGCCCGCGCCAATCCTCCATGCCGTATTCGTCTATCAGCCCCCGTATCACGTCCCGGAGCTTATCGCCCAGCGGCGCGCCCTTGTCCTTATGTTCCTGATAGTAATAATACTCCTTTTCGCCGGCGGTGTATATCCTATCCTGCCCCGGCATTTTCGCGGACGCGCGGAGCTCCCGGAGTATGTTTCCGACGGTCGCGCGAAACTCCGACGGCTCAGTGAAGGCCGCCACATCGAAGGCTATAAAGAAATGCCCGAGGCGGTACGGCCTGCGTCCGCCGTTCCCGTCTATGCCGTTGAGGGCTTTCAGGAACAGCCCGCCCTGAAGCGCGGCGGAGAGTATCTCGACGACCGTCGCGTAGCCGTAGCCCTTGTAGCCGGCGGTCACGTCGCCGATCCCGCCCAGGGGCGTCAGCGCGAGGCCTCCCTTATCCAGCTCGCCGAGCAGCCCGGCGATTTTTGTCCTGTCTCGGCCCTCGCGGTCGATCACCCATCCCGGCGGTATGTCCTTGTCCGCGCGGTCGTAGACCTCGATCTTCCCGCGCTGGGATACCGACGTGGCGCAGTCGAGCACAAAATCGAACGGCTCGTCCGACGGCATGGCGAAGGTCAGCGGGTTCGTGCCGAGCATGTTTTCCACGCCGAAGGTCGGGGCAATGGAGGGCCGGGCGTTTGTGCCCGTAATCCCGATCATGCCCCTTTGCGACGCCATCGTCGCGTAATAACCGGCGATGCCGTAATGGGTGGAATTCCTGACGGCGACCATGCCCGTGCCATACTCCGCGGCCTTTTCAACAGCCATATCCATGGCCGCTTTGGCGATCACGTGCCCCATGCCGTCGTGGCCGTCCAGGACGGCCGTCGTCGGGCCGTTCCTCACGACTTCGAGCTCGGTGACGGCGTTTTGCACGCCGGCTTTTATCCTGTCCAGATATATCGGCTTGAACCTGCCTATGCCGTGGGACTCGATCCCGCGCTTGTCGGCCTCGATCAGCACGTTCGCGCATACCGCGGCGTCACGGTCCGGGACCCCTGTCCTGACAAACACGTCCTTCATGAACGCTTCCAGAGTTTCAAATTTTTCATAAACTACGGGCATATGTCCTGCTTCCTCCCACCTGCTGCGCAGACCGGAATACTGACCCCAACCTAATACACAGCATTATATCCCAAATCTTCGCGGAAAGCAAATGGTTGAGGCTATTATGCCGGACGCAGAAAATATTTTTTACGAGGAAAAAAGGTTTGTGAAATACCTCTTTTCATAGTAAGATAACAAGGTCTTACTTATTTTATTACCGGGCGGAGGGGAGGCATGTGCGAGACTGTAAAGTGAAGGAACACCGAAAGGAGGATTGAATGAAAGCGGCCGCATCATTTTACGCGCTCATGTCCGGCGTGCCTATGCCGGGCGCCAATTTCGCGCTCCGGTAAAAGATTGGCGATAATCCAGGCAGTGTATCGCCCGCATCAGACTTTCCCTTATCAAACCAAAAAGGAGGATTGCCAATGAAGCATCCTCAAAGATTCAGCAAGTCCGTAATATCCGGAATCCTCGTTCTGACGTTTCTTTTGAGCGGCATGTCCGGGCCGGCTTTGGCAAGCGCCGGCGAGTACATAAATACGCCTGATGCTAATAGCTATGCGGTTCCCCTGGCGGCCTCCTCAACGGATCCCGCGGACGACTTCACGATATCCGGCGGCGTTTTGACGTCTTACTCAGGCGCCGGCGGCGCGGTCGTAATCCCGGATGGAGTTACCGAGATAGCGGCGAATGTGTTCAGCGGCAACGCGTCCATAACCAGCGTGACGCTTAACGACGGGCTGACGGTCATCGGCAGCAACGCGTTTCTGAACTGCTCCAGCCTTTCGAGGACGCTGGATTTTCCGGCCAGCGTGCGGACGCTGGGCAGGGGCGCTTTCCAGGGCTGCACCGACCTGCTTCGCCTGACGCTTAACCAGGGCCTCCTGACGATCGGGGATTACGCCTTTGATGGTGACAACAAGCTGTCCGGCGCGCTCGTGATACCGGACACGGTAACGGGCGTTGGCCAATACGCGTTCACGAACTGCGCGTCGTTCACCGGTAATCTGGTGATTCCCGGCAGCGTCGCGACGATCGGCAACGGCGCGTTCGCGAGCTGCACCGGCCTGAACGGCACGCTGACGCTTAGCTACGGTATCCTGACGATCGGCCAGGACGCGTTTTACGGCTGCAGCAAGCTGACCGGCGACCTGATCATCCCGGACAGCGTGACAACGCTGGGCAGCACCGCGTTCTACAACTGCTCCGGGTTTAACGGCAGGCTGAAGCTGTCGGCCAACCTGACGGTTATCAACCAGCAGGCGTTTTACAACTGCTCCAACATCGCGGGCGAGGTCGTTATACCCGACAAGGTGACTGCGATAAGCT
>WQUN01000146.1 GCA_009782085.1 Bacillota bacterium | reverse complement strand
ATACGAATCTCGATTAAAATCTTCACAGTCTGTCGCCGAGAACGCCGTAGAAGCGTTCGGCGTTTCGGCTCCGCCTGTGAAGTTTTAATCTGAGATTCGTATAATACGTCCGCCGTGACCGGACAGACGGCCACAGTTTCAACAAACGCGCCTAACGCGATTATGACCGACGCCAAACCCGACCAGACAGCTCCAATCGCCCTCTATCCCGGCTACATGGCGGCCTAATGCGCTATAACCAAAACCCTCTTGTTATATGTCTTTTCCGTTGTTTCCTTCCTTAAGGTTTTAGGGAAACTCAAACCGATTATTGTGTTGAAACGCTTCCGGTGATATAATCCAATAGACACGATGTGTCTCAAAAGCGCTATCCGCCCACTGGAGGCAATACAATGGCAAAAACCCTTCACAACATCCTCATAAAGGATCTTGGCTGGAAGCTCTTTTCTTTGATCGCCGCGGTGCTTTTGTGGTTCATCGCCACCTATTCGGAGGACCCCATCGAGCAGGCCACGGTCACCGCGGACATAAAGCTTATAAGCGTGGACACTTTGCGCCAGAACGGCCTCACCCTTTTAAGCCCGGCCGTTGACAAGCCCGGCCAGGTCACGATAACGGTCAGCGGCAAGCGGAGCGACATCGGCAAGCTGGACGGCAAGATGCCCGGCCTTTCGGCGTATGTGGATTTCAGCGGTTTCGACGCCTCCTACGCCGACAAGATCGGCGCGCCGATACCCCTTACCGTGAACGTGAACCTGCCCGCCGCCTATACGCAGATCAGCAGGACGCCGAAGTCTTTGAGCGTGCTTGTCGACGCGCTGAAAAGCGTTTCGATGGTGCCGGAGGTCACTCTTTCCGGATCGCCGAACGCGAATTATCAGGCGATGCCGTATTCTCTCTCCCCCGCGAGCATAGATATAGAAGGGCCGGCCTCGGTCATAGCGACGGTCAAATCCGTAAGCCTCCAGTCGGTCTCGATCGCGGACGCCTCCCAGGACGTCCAGACGCAGAAAAGGCCGATTGTCTACGATAAGAACAACCAGGACGTTACCGGAAAGCTGACCCTCAGCGCGGACGAGGTCACGGTCTACGTGCCGATAAACCTCATCAGGAACGTGAAGGTCTCCGCCCTGTTGAACGTAAACCCAGCCCCCGGCTACAGGATCGCCGGGGAGGTCACGTATGACCCGCCCTCCGTGGATATCGTAGGCAAACCGTCCGAGCTCGACAAGCTGCCCGCCGTCGTGCTTGGGACCATCAGGGCCGATCAGGCGACGGAGGACGTGGTGGAGACGTTCGACATCCGGCGGTTATTCGCCGATGAAAATCTGGAGATATACGTGAAGGACGGCTCACCCTATGAGATAACCGCCACCGTGCCGATAGCAAAGGAGAGCTCCAAATCCCTGCTGATCCCGGTCAGCCGGCTAAACACGGTCAACCTGGTCTCCGCCGCTTACAAAGCCGCCGTCGCAGGGCCGGTCTCCGTCACGGTGCGCGGCTTGGACGCCGATCTCGAGGGCCTCGGCGCGTTTTCGGCCTCGTATTCCGCGAGGCTCGACCTCAGCGGGCTTGGGCCGGGGACGCACAGCGTTAAGGTGGACTTTCAATGGCCGAACGGGGTCTCTGAGACCGTCTCCGTGAGGGCCGTCGTGACAATAACCGACGAAAACGCCGCGGCAAGCGAAAGCCCGCCGCCGGCGGGCATCCTGGGCAAAGCGGCCGGAGGGGGCGCGCCCGCCGCCGGTGAAAACCCGGCCGCGACGGCCTCGCCCGGGGAATAAGAGTACCCGCAGAAACCAATTAATTCCAGTTGTCACCCCAATGTCAACAGGTTAATAATTTAAGGAGGCCTTTACATGTATCTGGCGGTATTTGTCATAAACGTCTGCGTGTCGGTCCTTTGCGGCGCGTTTATGGCGGTCTTGCCCTCCCGCACGCGGAAGGCGTTTCTTTTCGGCGTCCGCGTCCCGGAGGCCATCCAGGAGCGCGGGGACTGCGTCCGGCTGCGGAGGACATATGTTGCCTCCGTGCTTATCTGCGCCGCGGCCGTGATCGCGCTGGAGGTTATCCAGTATTTCATCCGGCCGGAGTGGACGGTTGTGTGCGCGCTTTATTACCCGCTCCTGCTGGCCGCCGCGCAGCTATATGTCTATGTCCGCCGCTGGAAAGAGGCCAAGCGGCTCAAGGCTGAGAACGGCTGGATACCCGCGGGCGTCCCGGAGGGGAAGGCCGAGGGCGGCGTCGGCCCGCGCGGGAGCCTGAGAGACGTCCCCTGGGGCTATTATATCGCCTCGGCGCTGGTGATACTGGTCTGCGCGATAGCCGCCCTGGCCCTCTATCCGTCTTTGCCGGAGCGGATCGCCACGCATTTTGACATAAACATGGTCCCGGACGCCTGGAGCGGCAAATCCGTGGGCGTCGTGCTGATGATGCCGATGTTCATGGCCGGGACGCTTGTCCTGATGATACTCGTCGGCGCGGCCTTGGCCTATTCCCGGATGCAGGTCAGCGCGTCGGACATGGCGCGCTCCAGGGCGCAGATACGGGCGTTCCGGAGCGGCATGGGCCACTGCGTCGGGATATGCGCCCTCGGGCTCGTGGCCGGAATGGCCTTGCTCATGCTCCCGACCCTCAACCCGGACATCCGCCCGCCGTTCTGGCTTACGATGCTCGTATTGCTCGGTCCGGCGATTCCGCTGGTCGTGTTCCCGCTCCGCGCGGGCCAGAGCGGGGGGAGGCTCAGGAGCCGTGATGTTGAACGGTTCCTTGGACCGAAGCCGGCGGAAACCGGCAAGGCGGCGGGCGCCGCGGACGGTTCAGGAACGGCCGCCGCTGCCGGCGACGACGCCAAATGGATACTCGGCATGTTCTATTATAACCCCGACGACCCCGCCTTTGTCGTGGCGGACAGGTTCGGCGTGAACATCGGCTTCAACTACGCCCGCGCGGTCGCGAAAGTCCTGGTGATCGCCGCCGGGGCCGCGTTTGTGGTGTTTTACGTATGGATAACGGTGGTGCTGGCGAGGCTGTAATTTCAAAATAGATCGTTATATGGAAGCGGGTGTGTAATTATGTCAAATCGCAAGCCGGGCAGCGCGCTGCGGAGAAAAACCTTTGCCGCGGGGGTCGTCCTCGCCGTAATCTTTTCGGGCGGCGCGGCCTTCGCCGCCGGGGGCGCGGCCGCCGTCACCGCCTATATCAACGGAAGCCTGCGCATGACTTATAACGGCGCGGAGTTCAAGCCGGCGGAAGCCGACGGCTCCGGGCTGCCGGCGCTAATCTACAACGACCGGACTTATCTGCCGGCGCGCGCTCTCGCCGAAAAAGCGGGCGTCTACGTCGGCTACGACTCCGCCTCGTCGGAGGTCATACTGAAAAGCGAAAACGAACTGCTGGACCGCGCGAACCTTGTCCTGCATTACCTGAAATACCGGGATTTCGTTCAGCTTTCCGCCGTCGTCAGCCGCGGCAGGGGCGTGACGTTCTCGCCCTACGCCTTCGTGGAGGACGGCGCGGTCACGCTCACCGCCGACAAGGTGAAGGCGTTGGATACCGCCGGCAAATACACCTGGGGCGCTTACGACGGCTCCGGCAACCCGATTGAGCTTTGCGTCGGGGACTATTTCGACAGATTCGTCTATGACCGGGACTTTATTCAGGCCCCGAAAATTGGGACCGACACTTTCATCCAGACCGGCAACACGATCTCCAACCTGGACGAGGCCTTTCCGGACACGCGCTTCGTCGAATACAACTTCCCGGGCGATAATCCCGACTACGGCGGGGCCGACTGGGCAAGCCTGAGGCTGGTGTTCGAAAAGACGGGCGGGGAATGGCTGATAGTGGGCGTCGTGCACGACTGCTGGACTATTTGATTTGACAAAAAGGGGGAGGATTTAATGGACAGGCGGGAAATTCTGGAGATGTACAGGGACTTCCGCGTGACCGACGTCCGCGACGGCATGGACTGGTGCGGATACCACCACTACGGCACGGTGCACCACGGCATCCGGCCGCTCTGGAGGACGCGCGCGGTCGGCTTCGCGCGGACGGCCCGCTATCTGCCCTACGAGGGGCCGGTCCCGAACGTCACGGGCGAGGAGTATACCAAATGGTCAAACTGGTACTACGGCAACGTCTGCACCTATGATTGGGACCGCGAAATAATCCCCGGCGACTTTATCTGCCTGGACATCTGCGGGCTCGACGTGGGGCTGCTCGGCTCGAACAACGCCCTCGCCTGCGTGAACAAGGGCGCGGTCGGCTTCCTCCTGAACGGCGGCGGGATCAGGGACACCGACGAGGTCATCCTGGAAAAGATCCCCGTTTTCACGGGGCACGTCTCTCAGCCGATGGACCAGGCGCGCATACGCTTTTGTGAGAAGGACATACCGATAGGCATCGGCGGCGTCGCCATATACCCGGACGACCTGGTCGTGGCCGACGGGGACGGGGTCATCGTCGTGCCGAACAAGCTGATATACGACGTGTACAAATACGCGTACCAGGAGATGAAAGCCGACAGGATCTCCAGGCGCGGGCTCTACGCGGCGGGCGGCAGGGAGATGGACGA
>WQUN01000145.1 GCA_009782085.1 Bacillota bacterium | reverse complement strand
ACCTTCGACATACACGCCGGCGGGGACGACCTCATCTTCCCCCACCACGAGAACGAGATCGCCCAGAGCGAGGCCGCCAACGGCGCGCCGTTCGCAAGGTACTGGATGCACAACGCGCTTGTGAACACGGAGAACCGCAAGATGTCCAAGTCGGAGGGGAACGTGTACAACGTCCGCCAGCTGGCGAAGGACTATTCGTATGACGCGATACGCTTTTTCCTGCTGAACGCGCACTACAGGAGCCCGATCAATTTCAGCCCGGAGCTGCTGCGCTCGGCGCAGAGCGCGCTGGGAAGGATACAGACGGGCGCGGCGCTCCTCGCGGAGGCGCTGGCCGAAAGCCGGGCGGCGGGGCTTTTACCCGGCGAGGAAGCCGTTTCGGCCAAAGCGGAGGAATTTCTCAAAGCCTTCGAGGACTGCATGGACGACGATTTGAACACGGCGGACGCCATAGCCGTGATATTCGACGCGGTCAAATACGCGAACGTCAATCTGTCGGCGAAAAACTCCAAGCCGTGCCTGGACGGCTTTCTTGGAACAATTTTGCTGATGTGCGGCATACTCGGGCTGAAAACGGCCGGACAGGAACCGGCTTCGCCGGACAAAGACCTCGGGGCGGAGATAGAACGGCTGATCGCCGCCCGCCAGGAGGCCCGCCAGGCCAGGAACTTCGCCGAGGCCGACAGGATCAGGGACGAACTCTCTGAAATGGGCGTCGCGATAGAGGACAAACCGGAGGGCGCGCGGTGGACGATCAGGAAAAAGTAGACGGCATGGACGCGGGGGCGGCCGCCTCCGGTAGGCCGACGAACGCGGGGCCGGCCGCCCACGGCAGGCCGCTGACGCATGAAGTGGCAGCTGCCCCCGGCAGGATGTCGGGTGTGGAGATGGCCGCCCCTGACAGGCCGCTGACGCCTGAAATGGCAGCTGCCCCCGGCAGGCTGTCGGATGTGGGGACGGCCGCCCCCGGCAGGCCGCTGACGCCTGAAATGGCAACTGCCCCCGGCAGGCTGTCGGGCGTGGGGACGAATGCCCCCGGCAGGCCGCCGGGTGTAGGGACGGCCGTCCCCGGCCGTCCGTTTTTTGAGGCGCTCTCGCCCCTGTCCCTCGCCTTCCTGGGCGACGCGGTTTTCGAGCTGATGGTGCGGGAAATGGTGCTCTCCCGCGGGAATCTGCCCGTCAACAAGGCCGCGCTGGAGGCGAAGCGCTACTCCAGGGCCTCCGGCCAGGCGGCGATGTTCCACAGGGTGCGGGACTTCCTGACGGAGGACGAGAAAGACGCGCTCCGGCGGGGGCGCAACGCCAAGTCCGACACGCGGGCGAAGAACGCGACGGTGTCGGACTACCGGCACGCGACCGGGCTGGAGGCGCTGTTCGGGTATTTGTATTTGAAGGGGGATAAGGAGAGGTTGAGGGAGGTTTTTGGGATGTGCGTAGTAAATGGAAAACAGAGTGTGGATTTTGAAAAGAATACGAAATAACCTGATCAACAAATATTACGGGGGTCTAATTTCTATGAATGACAAACTAGTTCAATACATGTTGAATATTGACTTTGGTGACATTACTGGGGAAGGCGATCCAAAGCTATTTGATTATTTTCTTAATGACAATTATTGGGATAGAATTGTAAATGGCAAAGTCTTTTATGTAATTGGCAGAAAAGGAACCGGAAAATCTGCCGTATATCGTTTCATGGAAGAAGAAGCTACGCAGAATGGAGCAATAGTTACAAATGCTGATTGTGCAGCGTTTCCATTTGAAAAACTACTCCAACTTAGCGACGATGATTATAGCAAGCCAAATCAATTCCAAAGTATCTGGAAGAATATTGTTCTAAATTATTTCATTGCACAAATAGCAACTTCATGGCCAGAAGAATATGATAATCAGTATTATCGAACAATTTGTGAATATTACAAACAGTTTCACGGTGGTGGAGATATTAGTAATCTGCATAGAGATATTATTCAAAAAACAAATAAAACTAGCGTTGGACTACAGTACAAATCATTTACAGTTAACAATGAGAATGCAGAATCGTCAACTTTTTCACGCGGCTTTGACAATATAACCAAGCTAAATGAGAGGCTACTGTCCTTATTAACCAATTATTTCATTACGACAAAGCGTCAAACGAAATTCCTAATTCAGTTTGACAGGCTTGATGACAATTACAATCTTTATCAAAAGAAAACGGAATATTACCATGTGATCCTTTGTTTATGCAAAGTGATTTATTTTATTAACCAATTGTTTAGGGAAAAGAGAATAAATAATGCAAAGATAATTGTTTATCTTCGATCTGATATTTTCACTAAGATAAATCAAATTGACGCTGAAAGTGCGCGATTTAGCGACTTCATTTTTGAATTAAAATGGGCAATAATCAATAGGAATGATTGGATAAATCCACGGCTTCTTCAAATGATTAACAAGAGAATAGAAGCGTCAAATGTTGCTGGTATAAAGTCTTTTGAAGATTTATTTCCTGATGCAAAAATTAATCTTCGCAACAACAAAGGGCAGCAAAAGGTATTTAACTATATTATTGATCGTTCATTTCATCGCCCCAGGGATTTAGTTAAATTTTGTATTTGTATTCAGGAAGAAGTATGTAATAATAAATTATTATACTTCAGGACAATAAAGGATGCAGAAAAAAAATATTCTCATTGGTTTTTATATGCTGAATTAGCAAATGAAATAAACCCAATTTTGAATGATAAGGTTGATGCAACATACCAATTGTTGAGAGAAATGGGGCCCCACTCTTTTCGAATAGAAGATTTCAAAACTCAGTATAACAGTAACCGAGTTAGCATATTAAGTAATTACGAAGAATTACTAAAATATCTCTATCAAGTGGGGATTGTGTATAATTTTGGAAAAGATAATTCTGGTCAACCAATTATAAGATCGATTATTAGAAATGACAACGAGTGGAATCCCAAAATGATGTTTCAGATACATACACCTGTTTGGATAGCGTTAAGTATTTGAGTTCATCCATAGTTTCGCTCTCTACATAATCCGTAGCATTGTCAATATCTTAAAACCCTAACGGTCAGGATGAAATAAATGCCCAGATCAACGCACGGGCGGCAGCCCGAATCAGTTAACTCAATAACACTCAATTCTCCCGCCCCCTCCTCCCCCCTCCGCCTGGAGGGCCGCAACGCCGTTCTGGAGGCCCTGAACCACGGCCTGCCCGTGGACAAGCTCCTGATACGGAAGGACGACGGCGCCCCTTCGGGGGCGGCCTCCGGCACGCTGCGGGTCATCGCCGCGAAGGCGCGGGAGCGCGGCGTCGTGGTGGCCGAGGTTTCCAAGGCCAAGCTGGACGAGCTCTCCGGCGGCGGGAACCATCAGGGCGTCATCGCCCTGTGCCCGGCCAAGGAGTATGTCGAGCCGGAGGACATCCTGGCCGCCGCGAGGGAGCGCGGAGAGGACCCGTTCGTGGCCGTGTTGGACGGGATCACCGACCCGCACAATCTCGGCGCGATTATCCGCTCGGCCGAGGCCGCCGGGGCGCACGGGATCATATTGCCCAAGCGCCGCGCCGCAGGCTTGACGGACGTCGTCGTGCGCACGTCCGCCGGGGCCATAGAGCACATGCCGGTCAGCAAGGTGACTAACCTGGTCGCGGCCTTGGAGTGGCTCAAAAAGAACGGCCTCTGGATCGCCTGCGCGGACGTGAACGGGAGGCCGATGTACGAAGCCGACCTGAGCGGGCCGCTTGCAATCGTGATCGGCTCGGAGGGCGAGGGCGCGGGCAGGCTCGTGCGGGAGAGGTCGGACTTTTCGGTGCGGATACCGATGCTCGGCAAGATCGCGTCGCTCAACGCCTCCGTGGCGGCGGGGGTCCTGTTTTACGAGGCCGTCCGGCAGAGAAATCTGAAAAGACATGATCTGACGTGAGCAGAAAAAGGGACTATCTGCTGGTGGACGGCTACAATATAATCTACGCCTGGAAGAATCTGCGGGAGCTGGCGGAGAAGTCCCTGGACAGCGCCCGTTTCCGGCTCCTGGAGATACTGGCGGATTATCAGGGCTGCACGCAGCTCGAGATCATCGCGGTCTTCGACGCGCACCTGGTGAGCGGCGGCCTCGGCAGCATCGAGCGGCACGGCGGCATTTTGGTCGTCTTTACGAAAGAGGCCGAAACCGCCGACATATACATCGAGCGCACGGCGCGCACGCTCTCCGGGCTGGTCGGACGCAAAGCGTCCTGCTCGCCCATGCGTCCCGGGCTGGTCGGACGCAAAGCGTCCTGCTCGCCCATGCGTCCCGGGCTGGTCGGACGCAAGGCGTCCTGCTCGCCCATGCGTTCCGGGCCGGACGGAGGCGAGGCGTCCGGCTCGCCCATGCGTCCCGGGCCGGACGGAGGCGAGGCGTCCAGCCCGCCCATGCGTCCCGGGCTGGCCGGACGCGAGGCGTCCCGCCCGCCCACGCGTTCCGGGCCGGCGCGCGTGCGCGTGGCTACCTCCGACATCCTGGAACAGATAATCATCCTGGGCCAGCACGCCCAGCGCATAACGGCGGCGGACCTGGAGCGCGAGATAAGCGAGGCCAGGCA
>WQUN01000144.1 GCA_009782085.1 Bacillota bacterium | reverse complement strand
TTGATCGAGACTTCCCCGCCCATGACCTCCGCGAGTTCCTTGACGATCGACAGGCCTAGGCCGGAGCCCTCCTGGTTCTCCGTCCCGGGCGCGCGGACGTTCCTCTCGAATATCCTGTCCAGTATGTCCGCCGGGATGCCCCGCCCGTTGTCGGCGACGGTCAGGATCACCTTGTTTTTGAGGTCGTGGACGGTCACGGAGACTTCCCCGCCGGACGGCGTGTACTTGATGGCGTTGGACAGGAGGTTCAGCAGTATCCGTTCGACCATGTTCTTGTCCACGGCCATGACCTTTTCGTCCGCGTTTGCGCAGAACCGGAGCCGGATTTTTTTCTTGACGGCCAGCAGGGAGGTGGCCTGGGCCATCTCCTTTGCAAGGGCGACCATGTCCTGGTTTTTGACCTTGGGTATGAGGGTGCCGCAGTTGATTCTGGTCCTGTCGCTGGCGTCGTTGATGAGCTTTATCACGCGGTACCAGTTCTTCTTGACCTCCGCCATATAGGCCGCGGCTTCGGCGGGAATGCCGGGGAGCTTGTCCATCATCAGCATATATGAAAACATTATGTTGAGAGGTGTTTTCACGTCGTGAAAAAAGTTTTCATAGGAAAGGAGCATTTCATTTTTGGCCTTGGCCTTTTTCCGTCTGGATGAAATCCGGCGCAACATGATCCCCCCGATATGTATGGCGGCTTACGGGATAATTATATAATAGCTGTCTAATTTTGTCAAAACATAATGTGAAGCGTTTGGCGGCGGAAGGTAATACTAATTCCGAAATCTAAATTTCCGAAATCTAAATTTCCGAAATCTAAATCAGGAGGCTTTCATATGAAACGCAAACTTACCGCTCTGTTTCTCGCGCTGGCAATGGCTGCGGCGCTGCTTCCGGCGGCCGTCGTCAGCGCGGCGTCCGACGCCAGCAACGGCGACTGGAGCGCAAAAACGGTAACGCTCAATAACACGGGCGAAGCTGAACTGATGGTCCGCGCGGGTGACATCGACGCGCTGAACGACAGCGGCGCCATCGCAAACGGCTACAACCCGTTCACGGCAAAAGATCAGCGCGGGCACGGCTATCCGTGGGCGTTGGACGCGACCGACCCGCAGGGAACAGACCGCATCTATGTGGGGAGCCGCTGGAACGGCGCCACTTATGACGGCTATTCCAGTTGCTACTCATCCTACAAAAGCGGCGGCGACACCCAAAACGCCTATGGTGACGGGGCGTTGACGATCACGATGAATTATAACCTCTCCGGCGTTTCGGTGAAAAACGTTCTTCTTCAGCTTTGCATCGACGATTTCCAGGCGTTGTCCCACGGGAGCAATTTTACCGTAACACTCAACGGGAAAGACGCGCCGTTCATCGCTGAACTGCTCAACCAGGTGGACCAAAGCGGTCCGACTTCCTACATGATTTCAGCGGTTATCCCTTCCGGTTTTTACTCTGACATTTCCTCCGGCAAGTTCGCCGTTACGATTGACGAGACTACGGGCGTCGGCGACGGCTACGCGGTGGACTTTGCCAAGCTGCTCATCAACTACAATCCGAACTTGTTTACAGGGCAGTTTTCCGGCAATACCGAGCCGGGGGCGACGGTCAGGCTGCTTGGAACAAGTACGACCGTAACGGCGGGATCTGACGGCAATTTCACATTCAAGGCTGTGCCGGGGCTTAACGCCGTCCGCGCTTCCAAAAGCGGATTTACGGAAAATTACGCGTTCGGCATCGTACTGTCCTCCGAAACGGAATGGAACCCGACGGTAACGCTTTCGGCGGGCGCGGGCAGCCCAGATATAGACTTCTCAAAATTCGCGGCCACCGGCGCCTGGGCCAACGCCTCCGCCTGGGCCACTCCCGAGCTTCAGAAAGCCGCCGATATGGGCCTCATTCCTGCTTCACTGAACGGCGCGGACCTGACAAAGCCCATCACCCGCGCGGAGTTCGCGGCCGTTTCGGTCAAGGCGTATGAAAACCTGACTGGCAAAACGACTTCGCCCGCCTCGTCCAACCCGTTCACCGACACGAAGGACGCGGAGGTGCTTAAAGCCTACAACGTGGGCATAACCGCGGGAACCGGCGCGACCACCTTCGACCCGAACACGGTCCTCAACCGCGAGCAGGCGGCGGCCATGCTGACCCGCGTATTGAAAGCCGCGTATATCCCCGGCTGGACGCTGGCGACGGACGGCAATTTCACGCTGAACTTCACTCAGCCCGCGAAATTTGCCGACGACGCGAGCATCAGCGGCTGGGCGAAGCCCTCGGTCTACTTTATGGCGGCCAACGGGATAATCGCCGGCGTCGGCAGCAACACCTTCGCGCCGAAGAACACGACGAGCGCCCAGGAAGCCGCGGGCTACGCCAACGCCACCCGCGAGCAGGCCATCGTCATCGCGGCCCGTATGGTGGGAAATCTCAAGGGTAAAAATCTGGATTACGGCAAAAATCAGCAGGCCGCGGCGCCGACGCCCGCCCCCGCGGCGAAGACGGGCGGCGGCCTGACGCTGGCCGCGCTCAGGCAGGCGGCGAAAGACACGGGCTACGAGGTGAGTGATGATTACGTAGCCTCCATATTGGCCGACGTGGAACCTATCGGCGGCTTTGAGGTGACCTTCACAAAGGGCGGCGAGTTTCACCTTCAGTTTTTCGAGTTCGCCAGCGAGGCGGACGCGCAGGCCTATAAAGCCAGCGAGGACGCGCCGAACGCTCTGTTCCCGGAAGAGTATATTATCCACGGCCGCTTTCTGGGCGAGGTCGTGGGAGGTTTCTCCGCCGCGAAGGACGCCGATATACGGGCGTTCGTGACGGGCGTATTCACGGCCGCGATAAATAAAAGCTCCGCGGCGGGGACTGCGCCCGCGCCCCAGGCGACGCCGAAACCCGCGGCCCAGGCCGGCGTCGACGCCAACATCCTTGGGAAATGGCGGTTCGAGAGTTCCGACGTGCCCTACGGAGACGAATATCCCGCGATCGCGGAGTATACTTTCAACGCCGACGGCACCTTCGGATACAGAAGCACCTATATCGGCTACGAGGACTTTACCGGCAAATATTCCGCCTCCATAGGCAAGATCACCTTCACGGACATACGCAGCCAGTTGGTCGGCGTAAACGGCGGCAACTACGACGGCGTTTCGTGGGACAAGGTCGTCGCCGAATATAAATACGGCGCAGGCTCCGGCGGCGAGTATCTGCAGATCGCCGCGCTGGACCAGGACGATTCGCCCTCTTACTATGACCTCAGTTCCGCGCTGACGCTGAGCAGGCCGAAATGAGGTTCGGTTGTATGCATACCGGAGTGCGAAAACATTAACCTCCTCTGTCTACGTCGTCGGCAAATGTTTTCTGCATCCGGTATAGTTAAACGAAACGACAATATCATAGCAAACGGAAAACCCCGTCATATTGCCTGATACCAATCCGCAATTGAAACCGTTATAAACGAGCGCCGCGAAACGCCAGAGGGCGTTTCGCGTTTTAAGCGAAGTTTAGAACGGATTGAAATGCGGATTGGTATGACGGGGTTTTCCAGAGCTGGGCTGGCAAGATTCGGACTTGCGAATGCAGGAGTCAAAGTCCTGTGCCTTACCGCTTGGCGACAGCCCAAAATGTTCCGGACGGAACGCATACCGCATATTATAAGGTATCCCCGTCTCCCGCGCAAGCAAAAAAATTTCGCTTGACAAGGCGTTTGGGCGGGTGTAAGCTCTAGGCGTTCCGGACATTGACAAAAAAATAACCCAAACCGGCGCCCGCAAGGAACTGTGCAGAACGGTTCCCGGGGAAGCTGACGTTTCGCGGTTCCCAAACCGGGCGCGGGTTTGCAATTTCGGTAGGTGAGGCTACCACAGGGATACGGATTACTGCCGCATAATGGTGGAGACACTATGAGACGGTCAACAGTCTGCGTCGAAAACAAGGCGCAGGATAACGTAATTTCATTAAGAACCGGAAAGAAGTCCGGCGGCGCCAGCCGCTTTCGCGAAGCGAAAGTTCTGAGCCCTGTGAAGTTGAAGCTTGAACGAGGTTGAACGGTCTGTTTTCCGGCGCGTTTTTGCCGGAGAAATGGTATCAATTCCCTTGTCGCGCCTCCGTGCCGGCAAGGGCTTTTTGTTTATAATATTATGTGTCCGTATAGCCTCCAATCTATACCGGAGTGCGAAAACATTAGCCTCCTCTGTCTATGTCGTCGGCAAATGTTTTCTGCATACGGTATAGCCGTTCAACTTGAGAATACGCATCAATCCGTCACCCTGAGCGAAGCGAAGGGGCTTTAGATTCTGCGCTTCGCTCAGAATGACATCGGATCGTTTTAATGTTGAGAGACTATACCCTATAAAGGCGAGGGTTTGGAGTTTACGCGGAAACTTTGGCGGCAAACGGAGGTGACGGCGGTGAAAAAGAGAAAAAACAACCGCAGGGGCGCGCGCAGGGCGGCGCTCGAGGCGGCGCACAGGAAGGAGATCAACACGAGGCTCAGCCTGGCGGCGCGCGGCAGGGCGGAGGACGTTTACCAGGTCTTCGGCTCCGGCGAGTCCGGCCTGACCGAGGACCAGGTGGAGGAAGCCCGGGACGAGTACGGCGAAAACCTCGTCAGCCACGGCAAAAAGATTTCCCTCCCGAAGCGTATCCTGGGCGCGTTCATCAACCCGTTCACGGCGATTTTGCTGGCCCTGGCCTTGGTGTCCGCCTATACGGACATCATTAGCCAGGCCGCCGGCGGCAGGGACTTCACGACGGTCGTCATAATCATGACGATGGTCATAATCTCGGGCGTCCTGCGCTTCGTGCAGGAAACCAGGAGCGGCAACGCGGCCGACAACCTCCTCAAGCTCATCAACACCACCACCTGCGTCGAGCGGGTCGAGACCGGCAAGACAGAAATACCCCTGGAAGAGGTCGTCGTCGGGGACATAGTGCACCTTTCCGCGGGCGACATGGTCCCGGCCGACATGCGCATCCTCCGCGCGAAGGACCTGTTCGTCAGCCAATCCGCCTTGACCGGCGAAAGCGAGGGCGTCGAGAAGTTCCCGGTGATCCAGAATAAAAAGTACGCCCTGACGGAGTATCCGACGCTGGCGTTCATGTCCAGCACGGTCATAAGCGGAAGCGCCGTCGGCGTGGTCGTGGCGACCGGCGACGACACCATGCTCGGCGGCATCGCCAAGAACCTGAACGCCGACAAGCCCGTCAAGACGAGCTTCGAGAAGGGCGTCAACTCCGTCTCGTGGGTGCTAATCAGGTTCATGCTGGTCATGGTGCCGTTCGTGTTTCTGATAAACGGCATAACCAAGGGCAACTGGATGGACGCGTTTTTGTTCGCCATATCCATAGCCGTTGGCCTCACGCCCGAAATGCTGCCGATGATAGTGACGACGTGCCTGGCCAAGGGCGCGGTCTCCATGTCCAAGGAAAAGACTATCATAAAAAACCTCAACGCCATACAGAATCTCGGCTCCATCAACATCCTGTGCACCGACAAGACCGGCACTTTGACCCAGGACAGGGTCGTCCTGGAATACCACATAAACATAAACGGCGAGGAGGACCCACGCGTCCTCCGTCACGCCTTTCTGAACAGCTATTACCAGACCGGCCTGAAGAACCTGATGGACAACGCGATCATCGACCGGACCGGCGAGGAGAGCGAGAAGAACGCCGCCCTCCAGGGCCTGGCCACGCAGTACACGAAGGTGGACGAGATACCTTTCGATTTCACCCGCCGCAGGATGAGCGTGGTGGTCGCGGACGCCGGCGGCAAGACACAGATGATCACCAAGGGCGCGGTGGAGGAGATGCTCTCGGTCTGCGCCTACGCGGAGTATAACGGCGAGGTCATGCCCCTGACCGACGAGATCAAGGACTTCATCCTCGCGAAAGCCGACGAGCTGAACGACGACGGTATGCGCGTCATAGCCGTCGCCCACAAGACCGGCCCGTCGCCGGTCGGGGCGTTTTCCGTGGCGGACGAGGCGGAGATGGTGCTTATCGGCTACCTGGCCTTCCTCGACCCGCCGAAGGAATCGACGGAGGCGGCTGTCGCCGCCCTTATGGAATACGGCGTCGGCGTGAAGGTGCTGACCGGCGACAACGAGAAGGTCACCAGGTGCATCTGCAAGTACGTCGGGATACCCGCCGAGCGCATTTTGCTGGGCTCCGAAATAGAGAACATGACCGACGAGCGTCTCGCCGGGGAGGTCGAAAATACCGGCGTGTTTGCCAAGCTTTCGCCCGGCCAGAAGGCGCGGATAATCACGCTTTTGCGCAAGAACGGCCACTCCGTGGGTTACATGGGCGACGGCATCAACGACGCGGAGGCGATGAAGGCCTCCGACGTCGGCATATCCGTGGACACCGCGGTCGACATAGCCAAGGAGTCCGCCAGCGTCATATTGCTCGAGAAAGACCTGATGGTCCTCGAAAAGGGCATAATCGAGGGCCGCAAGACATACGCCAACATGATCAAGTACATCAAGATGACGGCCAGCTCCAACTTCGGCAACATGTTCTCCGTTTTGGCGGCGAGCGCGTTCCTGCCGTTTCTGCCGATGATGTCCATCCACCTGATTTTGCTGAACCTGATCTACGACCTGTCCTGCACGGCCATTCCCTGGGACAATGTGGACAAGGAGTTCCTGCGGACGCCGAGGCAGTGGGGAACGGCTTCCGTCGGCAAGTTCATGGTCTGGATAGGGCCGACCAGCTCCGTCTTCGACATCACGACGTATCTGCTGATGTATTTCGTGATATGCCCGGCGTTCTTCGGCGGACGGACGTTCACCGAGCTCGCGGGGCCGGCCGCGGGCGTCCTTACCGCCGAGCAGATAGGATATATCGCCCTGTTCCAGGCGGGGTGGTTCGTGGAGTCCATGTGGAGCCAGACGCTCGTCATACACATGATACGCACTCCCAAGCTGCCGTTCATCCAGAGCCGCGCGTCGGCCTACGTCACGTTCATGACCTTCACCGGCATAGCCGTGCTGACGTCGATCCCGTTCACGCCGTTCGGCAGGGCGCTCGGCCTGGCGGCGCTGCCGCCGGTCTACTTCGGGTACCTGGCGCTGACGATCTTCCTGTATATGGTGCTCGCGACGGCGTTCAAGAAGATTTTTGTCAGGCGTTACGGGGAGCTGTTGTAATGAAGCTGAAACGCAAAATCCAAACTCGCGACTGGATCAACATCGCCGCTATCCTCCTCCTGATCGCCCTGTTCGTCTGGGTCGGCGTCATGTACACCCGGACCTTCGGCAAGGTCAACACCGGCGACCTGGTGTCCTCCGGCGAGAATCTCCGCGCCTTCATAACTTCCTACGGCGGCGCGGGCATAGTGGTCATGACTCTCCTGCATACCTTGCAGGTGGTCATCTCGTTCATTCCCTCGGTCATCGTCCAGTTCGTCGGCGGCATGATCTACGGCCTGCCGGTCGGGCTTGTCACCGGGATCATCGGCATAACGATCGGCACCGCGGTGTCGTTCTATCTGTCCAGATTGTTGGGCAGGCGCATCGTCACGCTGTTCGTCAGCGAAAATAGCCTCGATAAAATCGAAAAGCTGCTGTCGAGCAATATATCCGCAGTCGCGCTGCTTATTCTTTACATTTTGCCCACGCCCAAGGACTTTTTCGCGTACTTCATAGGCCTGACGGACATGAAGGCCAGGAAGCTCTTTCTGATCTCGTTCGCCGGGCGGCTGCCCGGGCAGATTCTGGCCACATACCTGGGCGCGCACGTCCTGGAGCGCAATTACGTTTTGGTCGGGATCGTCATAGGGGTCTGCGTGGTTGTAACCGTGCTGTTTTTCGTGTTCAAAAACAGGATTTTGGCGAGGTTAGGGAAGGGCAAGGCAGATTGACACTGCGATAAAAAATATGATTACCGGCGAGGTATGCCATGCCGCCTTTACCGTTTATCCGCGGTTTCTCCGATTTTGTCTCCGCCCTCCTCTCCGCCGGCTTCTCCCTTGGCGGCGGGAACGGCGACGGCATTTTCTCCGTCGTCTCCTGGGCCTGGGACGAAGCCGCGCCGTACGACTCCCCCGTCCGCTGGCACACCGGCGACCCGGAGACCGATCCCTGGCAGTGGCGCACGCGCGTGCTGGACGAACGGGACGACATCGCCTACGCGAAGGTCTTTTTCAGAAAAAGCGGTTACATAACCAAGGAGTGGTATCCCTTTTTCGCCGCCGTCAGGCGCGGGGACAGAACGTTCGGGGACGCTTACGCGGACGGGCTCGTCAGCCGCGAGGCCAGGCGCATATACGAGGCGGTCGCCGCGGGCGGGGAGGTCCCGGCCCACGACCTTAGGCGCGAGGCGGGATTCGCCGGGGAGGAAGCCTCCGGATTCGAGCGCGCTCTGCTGGAGCTCCAGATGAAAATGTTTATAACGATATGCGGCGGCCGGCGCAAGGTCTCGCGAAAAGGGGAGGACTACGGCTGGGAGTCGATGGTGTTCTGCACGCCGGAGAGCTTTTTCGGGGAGCAGACGCTGGCTTTGGCGGCGGAGATACCGGAAAACGAGGCTTTCGGGAAAATACGCGGCAGGATCCTGGAGCTCAATCCCGGCGCGGAGGAGAAGAGGATCTTTAGATTTATCCGGGGGTAGCGGATTTTTGAGGGTGCGGCAAATTTTCGTGGGACATGATTGATAAAGTAGGGGACGCCGCCCTCGGCGTCCCGCTGTTTTGCGCCGCCCTTAGCGTCCCGAGTTATCGGAAGATTCAGGTAACTGGACTGGGTGTCCTCCCTGGGCGTCCCGCAGCCGCCCCCGGCGTCCCGCGGTGACGAGGCCGCCATGGGACGTGCGGATTCAATAACGCTTGAATTCGGTTTCATGTCGGATTATAATGCTTTTGCGCATGTCGCGCGTTTGGGGCGGTTAGGACTTGCCTACCTCGGGGGTGAAGAATCTTTCATCTTGCTTTACGAGGGAGGTGATGGAATGTCTGCGCATGAGATATACCGGAGTGCGAAAACATTAGCCTCCTCTGTCGCCGATTCGCCGCTGAAGCGTTCGTCGAATCGGCTTGTCGTCGGCAAATGTTTTCAGCATCCGGTATAGTCGACACGATTATCAAAGCGGCGGGCCTGCTTTTGGCCCTCCTGACATACATTACCAAAAAGAAATAGCCGACCCAGTGGCATGGTTTGTCGGCTATTTCTTGCACTTTAGCTAGAGATAGAATGGCAGGCCGCCGCTTATACGCGACATGCGCGCTTCTATTATAGGATTATTTTATGCGGTATATGCGGAATTGTCAATGCGTAAAAAAGTAAAAAAGCAACCGCGCCCAAAAGCAAGAAAAAAATTGACACTTCGCGGGGCGCGCCTTATAATCTATTCGCAGTTCAACGATCTTCCGCTAGGGGTGCTGGCTTTGCCGGCTGAGAACTTACCCTCCGTACCTGCTCCGGATAATGCCGGCGAAGGAAAGCGGCTCGCGTATATTTGCCATGCGGGAAAACTTTGGCCCCGTTTCGCCGACGGCGAACCGGTTCGCCGCCGGGTAAATGTTTTCGGCTTCCGGTTCGGGTATTGCCGCGCCCCCTGTGGATTTTCGAATCAATCCGACACGGGGGGCTTTTTATGTTTTGGGATACGACCGCCGGCCATGTGATCACGGGCTTCGCGGCGCTGGCAGCTCTGGCTTTGACGGGGGCCGGGCTAATCGCCAGGTCGCGCCGGCGCGCGGAGGCCGGCGTAAGAACCGGTATCGCTGGAAAGAAGCCGTTTTCGGTCAGGACGCTTACATACTGCGCCATTTGCATCGCCATGGCCCTGATCCTCTCGAGGATCAAGCTGTTCCAGATGCCGCAGGGCGGGGACGTCACCCTTTGCAGTATGCTGTTCATCGTCCTCGCCGGCTACTGGTTCGGCCCGGAGGCGGGGATACTAGCCGGGGTGTCGGAGGGCCTGCTCCGGTTTGCAATAAGCTCCACCCCGGCGGTGCATCCCGTCCAGATCCTCCTGGACTATCCGCTGGCTTTTGGGGCGCTCGGCGTGGCTGGATTTTTCAGACACATAAGGTACGGATTGATCACCGGCTACGTCGCCGGCTGTCTGTGTCTGTTCTGCATGAGCTTTATGTCGGGCGTCGTGTTTTTTGCAAGCTACGCAAATGGCCAGAATGTCTTTCTCTATTCGGCGGTCTACAATCTCTCGTACATACTGCCCGAAATGGCCATAACCTGCGCGCTGCTGGCGGTCCCGCAGTTCAGGCGGGCGATAGAGGGGATTAAAAACGCCGGCGCGGCGTAGTACAGCGGAAAAAACATAAAACCGAGCGGACGGGGCAAAATAGGTAAACGGAAAACCCCAAAGGAATGAAATTATGCGAAAAAAACTGTTCTTTTTCGCGGCGGCGCTGCTCATCACGTTCCTCGCCCCGGCCGCGGCCCCGGCCGCGCCCTCCGCCGCGATCGACACGTCCAAGGCCTCCGCCGGCGTCGTGACCGTCACCTATACCGGCGATTTTTCGAAGAAAATCAAAGTCATGATAAAAAACGGCGACGAAAAATACACCTACGACCTGTTCACCAAGGATCCGACGCGCTTCCCGCTCCAGATGGGCAAGGGCGGCTACACCGTCACGGTTTTGCGCGGCCTGTCGGGGGATTCCTATTCCCCTTTCGCGACGGCGTCGGTGAACATCGACGAGCCGGACGACGCGGAGCTTTACCTGCACAGCATCCAGCTCGTCGATTTCGCGCCGGAAATGAAGTCGATGAAAGGCTTCGCCGCGCTGACAAAAGACGGGGCCCGGCTTAAGGATAAGCTGGACCTCGTCTACGGCTACATCGTCGACAACGTCTCCTACGACTACGACAAGGCCGCGGAAGCCGCGGCGGGCCGGCTCTCCGGTTATCTGCCGGTGATCGACGACACTTACAAAACGAACCTGGGCATCTGCTACGATTACTCGTCCCTGTTCGCGGCCGCGCTGCGCTCCGCCGGCATCCCGACCCGGCTGGAGATGGGTTACAGCACCAAGGTCGAGAGCTATCACGCCTGGAACGAGGCGCTGCTGGGCGGGAAGTGGTTCAAGATGGACACGACGTACGACGCCGCGGCCAAAAAATACAAAATGGCTTTCTCCCAGGCCAAGGCGGACGCGGACTACAGCGTGGTGAAGAAATATTAATACGTCCCCAGCTCAAGCCCTTTTTCCACAAAATACCCGTAGGTTTCGAAATCCACCGTCTTGGGCACGGAGTGATCCGTGTGCAGGAAGTAGGCGAAGCCCTCTTTCACGACGGGTATCTTCGCCCCGAGCTCGGCGTCGATGCGCTTCCTGTCGTTGGACTCCAGCTCGCGGACGTCGATCCCGCCCATCAAAGCGATCTTGTCGCCGAAGTTTTTATATATCCGCAGAAGGTTCATCCCGGCCTTGACCTCCATGGCCTGGAGCCCGTCGATCCCGGCCTCGACCATATAGGGCAGTAGGGGCTCCACGAAGCCGCAGGAGTGCATCATCACCGGCAGATTCATGCCGTGCGCGAAGTCCATGAACTTTTTGTGCGCGGGCATGACCAGCTCTTTGTACATCGCGGGGGACATGAACGGGCGCTCCTTGAAGCCCATGTCCTCGTAGACGAATATCCCGTCCGGCTTGCCCTCCTTGGCGAACAGGTCGGACAGCAAGGCGATATAAAGGTCTATATAGGTGTTGGCCATGTCGAAGACCCACTCCGGCTCGAGCGCCATGCCGACCAGCATGTGCTCGTGCCCGCAGAGGTCCTTCATGTTCTCGAACGGCATACCGTGCGAGCACATGAAAAACCTGCCCCTTTCGGCAGTCTCGGCCTTGGCTTTGCGGTAGGCTTCGTAGTCAAGCCGCCGCTCGCTGAACGTGAGCCTCGGCTTCGCGAACTCCTCCCACTCCTTTTTGCAGGTGACGGTAAAGCCGATGTGCTCCGGCGTGGAATCGTGCTTCTTGTGGCGGCGCATGATCGCGCCGTTGCCGTCCTTGCCGGTCACGGTATCCTCGTCCTCGGCGATCTTCTCCCATTTGAAATCGATATCCACGGCCATGTTCGGCCAGCCGGCCATGCCGATGTCGAACGGGTACAGGCCGGATAAATCCTCGCACTCTTTGATCTTGCCGTCCGCCGCCCATTTCGCGCCGGTGTCGCCCCAGAAGTGCTCGTACAGCCCGATGCGGTCGGGCTTTTTGTGGGCGAATAAACGCTGCACTCTTTCGATGGAAGTCATTGACATTTACCCTCCTGTTTAAGTTTATCTGTACCGCCGCGTGCTCCATTCGCCCGCGCGCGGCCGACGGACGCCGACCCTGACGCCCGGCGCGTATCTGAGGGCGCGCGCTTTTCTGCGGCGGCGCCTTGCCCTGCGCAAAAAGACGGCGGCCGTAATGAGGCCGAAAATCACGACGCCCGCGATGATCAATATCCACTTTATGGCGTTCATGATGGCGTCCACCGCGGTTGCCTCTCCGGCGGCGTTTCCGTTATCCGGCGGCTCTTCCGCCGCCTGACGGGCCGCCGGGGCTGCGGTAGGCGTCTGCGTTTGCTCCAGGGAAACGCTCTCCGCGGCCAGGAGTTTTACGCTGGCGAGTTCCGCGCCGCCGTACATAACGTAAAGGGTCCCGATCTCGTCGCCCTCGGCTATCGGCGCTTTCAGGCCGGACTTGAACTCCGGCGAGAGCCGGACCGCGCTTTTGTCCGCGCCGAGTGTGAAAAGCCCCTCGACGCCGGCTTCCGCGCGCGCTTTTATCTTAACGGTATGTCCGCCGCCGTCCGCATACGGCTGTGCCACGTCCGCCAAAACGGAGTAGCCGGCCGCGTCAAAAAGCCTGACCTCGTGAAAGCCGCCGAAGCCGTAGTCCAGCAGCGCCGCCGTGTCCGTGTAATGGTCCATGCCGGCCTCGTCCATGACAACCGCGACGAGCCCGATCCCGTCTTTCGCGGCGTATGTTACCAAGGTATGCTGCGCCTCGTCGGTAAAGCCCGTTTTGCCGCCGACGACCCCCTCGTAGAAGTATTTGCCGGGCGTTATCATCTTGTCCTGGTTATACAGCGGACGCTCCAGCGGCTGCGTCTCGGTGGGCGGGATCTTATAGCTGACGGTCGAGATCGCCTTGACAAAGAACGGGTGCTTCACGGCTTCCCGCATGAACAGGGCCATGTCGTAGGCGCAGGTGTAGTGGTCGGGGTCGTGGAGGCCGTTCGGGTTCACAAAGTGGGTGTTTTTCGCGCCGAGCTCCGCGGCCCGTCTGTTCATCATGTCCGCGAAGCCCTCTGCCGAGCCGCCGAAGTGTTCGGCGACGGCGTTGGCCACCTCGTTGGCCGAGGCCATCAGCAGGCCGTAGAGCGCGTCCGACAGGGAGAGCGTGTCCCCCTCGTTCATCGCGATGTTGCTGGAGTTGTATGGCAGGCTGTACACGGCGTCGCGCGAGAAAGATATCCTCTGTTCCAAATCGTCCTCGCCGGCCTCGAGCGCCAGAAGCGCCGTCAGCACCTTCGTGACGCTCGCCGGGTATTCGGTGACGTACATATTTTTCGAATAAAGGACGTTTCCGGTCCCGGCGTCCATAAGCACGGCGGAGCCGGCGGCGAGTTCCGGAGGGTCGGGGGCCCGGACGGGTTCGGACGCGTCCCCCGCCACGGATTTAGGTATTTCGGCCGCCGGTATTTTGGCCGGAGGCATTTCGCCCTGAGGCGTTTCGTCCGCCGGCGTTTCGTCCTGAGACGTTTCGTCCGCCGGCGATACGGTAGCCACGCCTATGCCGGAACCGGTCGTTGACGCGGCGCGGGCCGCGGCCGGCGGATACGCCGGAAACGCGGGCGGCGGCAGAAGCAGGATGAAGAACATGGTTTTCAAAAGCGTGTTTTTCAGAAGCGTGTTGTTCATAAACGTCATTTGCATTACAAGCTCCCGCGGACAAAATAATAACTTATGCGTAATCCCTATGGAATTCCGAAACCACTTAATGTATAATAACACAAAACAAGCGCGTGTACAATGCGAATGCAAAAGATAAAATCACCGCTGGTGAAAAATCGGGTGAATGATTAATGAAGTCAACCTTCAGGATCCTCTTCAGATTCGTCAGGGAGCGCAGGGCGCCGTTCATCGCGGGGCTCGTCGTGCTGGTCGCCGGTATATTGTATATGCGCGGCTGGCTGGCGCAGGGAAAGGACGTGTACGTGCTCCGGAAGGAGGCCCCTCTCCCCGAAATCCCTTCCGACGCCGTGTTCTCCGCGGAGGCGGCGGTTCCCGACGAAACGCCGGCGGGCAAGATCGTGGTCTACATAACCGGCGAGGTCGTCAACCCCGGCGTATACGAGGCCGACGCGGGCAGCCGCGTAAACGACGCGCTGACCATGGCCGGCGGGGCCACGGACGAGGCCGATCTGGAGCGGATAAACCTGGCCTCGCCCTTATCGGACGGCGAGCAGATCACCGTGCCGAAAATCGGGGACGGTGAGGACGAAGTGCCCGTGATACAGGAGGCGCAAGCGGCGGACGCCGGCGGCGAAAACGCCGGGCCGGTGAACATAAACACCGCCGGCGAGGCCGGCCTGGACGCCTTGCCCGGCATCGGCCCGGCGACCGCGAAGGCGATCATCGAATACAGGACTAAAAACGGCGCGTTCGGGGATATTTCGGACATTAAGAACGTCTCCGGCATCGGGGACGCGAAGTATGAGCAGATAAAGGATTTGATAACGGTAAAATAGGAGGATCGCCATGGCTAACCGGATACTGGTGGTGGACGACGAAAAGCTGATCGTCAAGGGGATAAAATTCAGCCTCGAGCAGGACGGGATGACCGTGGACGCGGCCTATGACGGGGAGGAGGCCATGCGCCTGGTCCGCGCGAACGAGTACGACATGGTGCTGCTGGACGTAATGCTCCCCAAATACAGCGGCCTCGAAGTCTGCCAGCAGATCCGGGAGTTCAGCGCGATACCCATTTTGATGGTCACGGCGAAGAGCGAGGATATGGACAAGATCATGGGCCTGGACTACGGCGCGGACGACTACATCACCAAGCCGTTCAACATACTCGAGCTTAAGGCGCGCATCAAGGCGATCCTGAGGCGTATGGCGAAAAAAAACGCCGCGACGCAGGCCGCGGAAAAGCGCAACCGCCGGACGAGGCTCCGGGACCTGGAGATCGACCCGGACGACCGCCGCGTCTTTCTTAAAGGCGCGGAGATCAACCTCACGGCCAGGGAGTTCGACCTGCTGGACCTGTTCATGGACAACCGCGGCAAGGTCTACAGCCGCGAGGACCTTCTGAACACGGTCTGGGGCAAGGACTACCCCGGCGACGCGCGCACTGTGGACGTCCACGTCAGGCGGCTGCGGGAAAAGATAGAGGAGAACCCGAGCGACCCTAAATACCTCTACACCAAATGGGGTGTTGGCTATTACTTCGAATAGGTTCTTCAGCCTGCGCTGGAAGCTGTCTTTGGCGTATCTTTTCATATGCTTCGTGCCGCTTCTGATATTCTTCGGCACGATCACGACCGCGATAGAGAACTATTTCGAGGCCGACAGGCGAAAAACCATGCTGACCACGGCCAACATCATCTCCGGCAGCGTCTCCAGGCTCGGCTACTTCGACCACCTCGCCGACGCCGACGCGAGGCGGTACCTGGACGTCGACCTGAACGCCAGGAGCCGCGACGGGGGCTTCCGCATTTTGGTGTTCGACTCCGGCTGCATGGCGCTCTCCGACTCCAACGGCCTCGAAACCGGGAAGACGCTTCTGGTGCCCGAAGTGATAACCGCGCTTCAAAAAAAGACCGGCTACTCCCTCCGCCGGCCCGAAAAGGCCGTCTACGCGGCCGCCGCCGTCGAAAACGGCGACGCGCAGATCGTCGGGGCCGTGCTGCTGGTGTCGTCCGTGGACGACATTTTTACGTCAGTGTCGGACATTCAGCAAAAGCTCATCCTCTACGCGGCGCTCGCGGCCATGGTGATGATCGTGCTCGTTCTGGGGGCCTCTTCGCTTTTGATCGCGCCGCTGAAAAATATCCTGAAGGTCGTGCAGAGGGTGGCCGAGGGGCATTTCAGCCAGCGGGTGACGGTGAAAGGGCACGACGAGTACGCCAAAATGGGCCGGGCCTTCAACGAGATGACCGAAAAACTCGAGAAAAGCGAGAAGAGCCGCGAGGACTTCGTCGCCAACGTCTCCCACGAGCTCAGGACGCCGCTGAGCTCGATAAAAGTCCTGTCGGAGTCGATATTGCTCCAGGAGGCGGTGCCCGTGGACATGTACCGCGAGTTCCTCCGGGACATAACCTCCGAAGTGGACAGGATGACCTATATCGTAAGCGACCTGCTTAACCTGGTCAAGCTGGACAGGCAGGATACGACGCTGAACATCGCCAAGACCGACCTGAACAGGATGCTGGAGAGCGTGCTGAAGCGCCTGTCCCCGCTGGCCGAGGAGAAACACATAGACCTGATCCTGGAGAGCAACCGCGAGGTCACCATCGACGCGGACGAGGTGAAGCTGTCCCTGGCGATTACCAACCTCGTGGAGAACGGCGTCAAATACACGCCGCCGGAGGGCACGGTCCGGGTGGCCGTGGACGCCGACCACCAGGACGCCTATATAACGGTGTCCGACACGGGCATCGGCATCTCCGAGGACGAACTGCCGAAGATCTTCGACAGGTTCTACCGCGTGGACAAGACCAGGGACAGGGAGACGGGCGGCACGGGCCTCGGCCTGGCCATCACCCGCGCCGCCGTTTTGCTGCACAACGGCGGCATCCGCGTGGTCAGCAAGGAGAACGAGGGGTCGATATTCACGGTCAGGGTGCCGATCAGGCGGTGAGGCGGGAATGGCGGCGCGACTATTTTTGACATTGGATAGCATACTGTCAAATCATAACCTTCCGGAAGGTGGCAAACCATGAAAAAATCGGGATTTATTGTGAGCATGATCGGCATTCTCTTGGGCGCAGCGACTCTCGTCATGACGAGCGTTATAAACGAGGTCACGCCTAAAATTGCGCTGATTGTATTTCAAACGACGACAGGTTCCTATACCCCTATTGATTTCATCATGAATTTTGCGTTTGCCGATACCGTCGCGATCGTTTTGATCGTCTGCGGCCTCGTCTTTGGAGCCTACTGCTTTGTTTCCGAAAAGCGCGGGGGATAATTTTATGAAACGTTCATACATAACCATACTTACGCACAAACGCCTGAAACTGCCGGTCATATTCCTGTCCGCCGTTATCTTTACGGCGCTTCTGCCCTATTGCGCGATAAAGCCGGAAGTCTCCCAGGAGACCGCGCGGGTATACTTTCTCAATTCCTCGACAAACACGATCGAATACGAGGACCGCGCGATCACCGGCGAGGCCGACACGGAAATCGCGGGCAGCGTTCTGGACGCGTTCATGGAGGGGCCGAAGAACAAAAACCTGACCAAGACATACCCGGACAACATGCAGCTCCGGGACAGCCCCACGATCCGGGCCATGTCCGACAACGCCGCGACCAAGACCTTCGAGGTGGATTTCTCGAAGGAATACCGCGATATGACCCCGCTCCAGGAGCTGTTCTTCCGCGCGAGCTTTGTCTGGACGATGACCGGCCTGCCGTTTATCGGCAACGTGCAGATATATGTGGAGGGCGTGAAGCTCACCGGCAGCACGGGCGAGCCGATCGGCCTGCTCACCAAGAACGACCTGGTTCTGAACCCGTCCCTGCCGTGGGCAAAGGCTGAGGTCAAGACCCTCGTCCTCTATTTCACGAACGCGGACGGCGACGTTCTGGTTCCCGAGAACCGCAATGTCGAGGTCAACCCCGATACGGACACGGCCTCCTACGTGGTAAAAGAGCTGATCGCCGGGCCGCGGGACGACGGGAGCTATCCCGTCCTCCCGCCCGACATAAAGCTTCAGGACGTCAAGACTGAGGACGGCGTCTGCTATGTCAGCCTTAGCGCGGACTTCCTGACGAAGGTCCCCGACGGCGCGTGCCTGCCCAAGACGACTGTCCTGGCGATAGCCGACTCCCTGACGGAGCTGGCGGGCGTCGACAAGGTCAAGTTCCTGGTGGACTCCGAATCCATCGACATGTACAGGGGCGCCGCCGACCTCAGCAAGGCCGTCGAGCGGGACGCCTCGCCGATACGGGGCGGCGCTCAATGACAGACGCGTTGAGGCGCCGCCCGATCGTCTGGGCGCTCGCGTTTTTCGCGGGCGGGGTGCTCGCGGCCCTCTTTTCGCGCTCCCTCGCGGCGTTCGCGCTGGTTTTCCTGGCCTTCGGGGGCGCGGCCGGCCTCATGGCGTATTTCGCCGGGCGGCGCTATATTATGGCTTATCTGCTGTTTTTCGCCCTCGGCGCGCTTTTGGCCGCCAGGAGCGCCGCCCCGCGCGACCCCGCCGCGGAAGCTCTGGCGGATTCCGGGCAGACCCTGACCATGTCGGGCGTGGTGCTCGACGTTTTCGAAACGGGCGGCGGGCGTCAGGCGATCCGCTTCAAATGCCTGGAGGCCGACGGACGCAAAACCGCCTTTGTAATAGCCGCGACTTTTCCGGACGGGGAAAGCGCGGTGATCGGCCAGGCCGTCACGCTCTCGGGTAAGCTCGCCCGGCTTGAACACGCGGCCGCTCCCGGCGGGTTCGACGCGTACTGGTACTATAAATCGCGGAAGACGGATTATCAGGCGTATCCGACGGTCCTGTCCAAGGGCGAGGTCCGCCGGAGCCCCGCGCTCGCGCTGTATTCCTTCCGGGAGCGGCTTTGCGCGGTCTACGACGCAATTTTCCCGCCGGAGGAGGCCGGGCTGGTCAAGTCCATCGTGCTGGGCGACAGGTCGGGCCTCGACGCATACACCCAGGAGCTCTACCGCGCCGCCGGGATATACCATATCCTGAGCGTCTCCGGCCTGCACGTCACCATAATCTCCGCCGTGATCTTTTTCCTGCTGAAACGCCTGACCGGCTCCAGGCTCCGCGGCGTGCTGACGCTGGCTTTCGCGGCCGCCTACACCGTGATGACCGGCGCGGGTATGCCGGCCGTCCGCTCGCTCGTCATGTCCGCCGTGGTGATCGTCGGGCGGCTCCTGTACAGGGAGCGGGATTTCACGTCGTCGATCGCGTTCGCCTGCCTGTGCCTGCTGATATACGAGCCTCTCTACCTCCTGGACGCCGGCTTCCAGCTGTCGTTTTCCGCGGTATACGGCATATCCGCGCTGGCCGCGCCGTTGGTGAGGGCCTTCGGCAAAGGCGGCCTCGGCAGGGCAAAGGGCCTCGCGGGGTCGTCCGCGGCGGCCACTCTGGGGATGCTCCCGGTGATGAGCTGGCATTTCTATACCTTCCAGACATACTCCATATTGGTCAACATGATAATCCTGCCCACGACGTCTTTGCTGATGGTCGCCGCGACAGCGGCCGGCTTCGCGGGGCTCTTTTCGCTGACCGCGGCCTCCTTCGCCGGCGGGGCCGCGTACTATCTGCTGAGGTTCTACGATTATGTATGCAGCTTTTTCACGGCGCTGCCCTTTTCGGCCCTTTTGACCGGGAGGCCCGGGGTCCCGCTCTATATCCTGGCATACGCGTGCGTATTGGCCCTCGCCCTCTGGCTGTCGAAACCCATACCCGGCAAAACCGGCAGGCGCGCGTTTCTCTGCCTGTTTGCCGCGGCGGCGGCGCTTTTCGCCTATGGCAGGTACGGAGGCGGGCTTCGCGTGACGGAACCCGCCTCCCCGCGGGACGGTTGCGCGGTCGCCGTCCGCGGCCGCGAGGCCGTGCTGTTCGGCGCGGGCCTGACGCAGAACGCGCCGGCGGCCTATCTGGACTATCTCGGGATCGACAGCGTCGCGGCGGTTTTTCTGTCCCGCGCGGACGGCGCGGACGCGGCGATGGCAAACGTCCTGGCCGGCGAAAAGAAGATCCGCCGCCTGTTCGCCCCGCCAGGCGGCGCCGGCTACCCCTCCGGGGCGGAGGTGACTGAGATCCGGGACGGCGACGCGGTGACGCTGGGCGGGATCACAGTCGACGTCATGGGCCCGGACGGGGACGGCGCGTACGCGTTCCGGGCGTCGGCGGACGGGGTTTCGGTCCTGTTCGCGGAGGGGCTGGACTGGGCTCCGGAAGATGTGATAAAATACGGAAACGAACTGGCGGCCGACGCGCTCTTTTTACCCGGAAAGGCCGGCATATGGGAAGCGCTGACGGACGCCGCCGCCCCGGAAATCGCCGTGGCGGGGGCCGCCGCCCCGGGCGGAAGCCGGGTTAGCGCGGAAGCCGCGCTGTACATGGCGTCGCGGGGCATACCGCTCTACGACGCCGCGTCCCGCGGGGCGGTCACTATAAGCGCCGGGGGCATAGGCCCGCCGCGGCGGATGGTTGTTACCACGATGCTGCCGCCATAGAAAACATCTTACGGAAGGTGACCCCATGAAGCCGCGCCTCCTGTACGGCGACGAAAAATACCTTGTGAACCGCCGCCTGGCCGAAATCTGCGCGAAGCTGCTCCCCCCGGGGGCCGAGCTGATGAACCGCGACTTTTTCGAGGGGAAGGCCGTCCCTGCCCGGCAGATCATCGATGCCGCTTTGACCGCGCCGTTCCTGGCGGAAACGCGGGTCGTCGTCGTCTCGGGCTCGGGGCTTTTTTCGCCCGGGCGAAAGGATGATTCGGAGCATATCGCCCGCTTTCTGGACGAGACGCCGGAGAGCACCGCCTTGATTTTCGCGGAGGACGGCGTGGACAGGCGCGGGAAGCTCTACAAAAAACTCGCCGAACAGGGCGAGGTCGCGGAGTTCAAAACCCCGGGCGAAAAGGATATGATAAACTGGATCTGCGGCGAGGCGGAAAAAGCCGGCAAAACCCTTACGCGAAGCTGCGCCGCCGTGTTGCTGCGGACTGTCGCCCAGGACATGTACAGCGTTAAAAACGAGTTGGGCAAGCTAACGGCCTACGTCGGGGAAAGGCGGGAAATCGCCGCTGCGGACGTCGGGGCCGTGTGCTCGCCGTCCCTGGCGGCCCGCGTGTTCGACCTAACGGACGCCGTCGGCGGCAAAAACGTAAAGGCCGCCCTTGACATTTACAACAACATGCTCATAATGAGAGAAGAACCCCTGCGTATTCTATCCATGATCGCCAGGCAGTTCCGGATAATGCTCCAATGCGCCGGTCTCGCCGCGAAAGGGTTCGGCATGGGGGAGATATCCGACCGCCTGTCGCTTCGGGGCTTTGCCGCGGAGGAATACCTACGCCAGGGCGCGGGGCGCACGCTCCGGGACATGAGAAAAGCCCTGGAAGACTGCCTGGAGACCGACGTGGCCGTAAAGACCGGGCTCGTCGGAGACAGGCTCGGAGTGGAGATGCTGATATTGAGGCTTAGCGGGGGATATAATAATAAATAAATATTAAGGGAGGAATAGAAATGGCGGTAAAGGTATTGAACAGCTCCAATTTCCATGAGACAATCGCGAACAGCAAGGTACCGGTGATCGTGGACTTTTTCGCGACGTGGTGCGGGCCGTGCAGGATGATCGCGCCGGTGCTGGAGGAAATGGCCGCGGAGAGCGGCGGCAGGTTCGAGGTCTGCAAGGTGGACACGGACGCGTGCCCGGAGATAGCGATGGAGTTTCAGGTGTCCAGCATCCCGAATATCGTGTCGTTCAAGGACGGGAAGTTCTACAAGAGAGTCATCGGCGCGGTGCCCAAGGCGGCTTTGATGGACCTGGTGAAGTAGTTTAAAAGGAGAATCCGCATGGAAAGCGATAAAATCCGGGAAGTCTTTGAGATATTTCGACGGGAAACGGCGGCCATCTATTCCGAGGACGCCCTGAAGGAAAGGCTTTTCAGCGGGAAGCGCCTGAGGGTCAAGTTCGGCGCCGACCCCAGCAGGCCGAACCTGACCATAGGCCACAGCGTGCCGCTTCGCAAGATGAAGCTACTGCAGGATCTGGGGCATGAGATCGTGTTCCTGATCGGCGATTACACCGGCATGGTCGGCGACCCGACCGGCAGGAGCAAGACGCGCTCGCCGCTGACCTTTGAGCAGACCCGCGCCAACGCGGAGAGCTACCTGAAACAGGTTTCCAAAATGCTGGACGTGGAAAAGACCACGATCGTCTTCAACTCCGAATGGCTCTCCAAGCTGACCTTTGCCGAAACGCTCACGCTGACCGCCAAATACACCCTTGCCCAAGTGCTGGAGCGGGACGATTTCGCCAAGCGCTACGCCGAAAAAGCGCCGATCGGCCTGCACGAGCTGTTGTATCCGCTGATGCAGGGCTACGATTCGGTGGCGCTCCGCGCCGACATAGAAATCGGCGGCACGGACCAGACATTCAACATGCTCGTCGGGCGCGAGCTTCAGCGCGACTACGGCCAGCCCCAGCAGGTGGTCATCGCGTTCCCGCTCCTGCCGGGCCTGGACGGCGCGGAGAAGATGGGCAAATCCCTGGACAACTACATCGGCGTCGACGAGCCGCCGGAGATCATGTTCGAGAAGGCCATGAAAGTCCCGGATCCGCTTATGGGCGACTATTTCAGGCTAACGACCGACGTTCCCGAGGCGGAGTTCTCCGCCCTTATGGCAAAAGACATCCGCGAGGCGCACTTCGCCTACGCCGCGGAGATCACGGCGCTGTACCACGGGCGCGAAGCCGTGGAAGCCGCCAGAAACCGCTACCTGGAGGTCGCCGGCCGGAGGCTGCCGGAGCGGATGGACCGGGTCGAGATGCCCGCCGGGGACATAGGTATTGTCGATCTTGTCGCCGCGATTGGCTTCGCCTCGTCGAAGGGCGACGCCAGGCGGCTCATCGCCGGCGGCGGGGTCAAGCTGGACAACGAGCCCGAGACGGACATAGGCCGGGTCGTCGCCGGAACCGGGGAGGTCGTGGTCAGCCGGGGGAAGAACAGGTTCGTGAAGGTGGTTTTCACGGGAAAATGAGAGTACCCTCTGAAACTCAACAATAAGGAGGATTCCGATGATAAACGTAGTGGCCGTCAGCCGCGTCAAAAAGGAATGCGTTGAGGAATACAAGCGGCTCGCCCGCGAGATGGCCGCGGAGACCAGGAAGGAGGCCGGCTGCCTGTCTTACGCTCTGTTCGAGGACACGAGCGACGACGCCTCCCTCGCCTTCCTGGAATCCTGGGAGAGCCGGGCGCACCTGGACGCGCACATGCAGTCCGCGCATTTCAGGCGGATCATACCGATGCTGGACGCGCTGAAAGAGCCTGGCGGGGAGAGCAAGGTGACGCTTTACAGGGCGTGCGAGTAAGGGAAACATTTAACACTACAACGAACAGTCACACAAAAT
>WQUN01000143.1 GCA_009782085.1 Bacillota bacterium | reverse complement strand
GTTTTATGTCAAAGGCAAGGGGTTTGGGCCACGACAAACGCATGAACATACAAATTGTACAACGAATGTAGGGCGCGCCGCCCCCGGCGCGCCGAGCTTGCAACAATATTCATTGCAAATAGCGCCAATTGTGTGGAACGGCGCGCCGGGGTCGGCGCGCCCTACATTCGTTGTACAATTTGTATGTTCATGCGTTTGTCGTGGCCCAAACCCCTTGCCTTTGACATAAAACTGTCCGTCTGGTATACTGCTTTGTATAATGTACTTACGAAAAGACGGAGGCGATAGAATGAACAGTAAAGAAATATCAGCTTTTGCAATGGCGTTGGACAGATTGATAGAATTAAATGACATAACGACCGTCAGAAAAATTCTCAATTCTGTCATTGAAAAACCTAACGACAAAACAAGTACCGAATTCTACGACGATAAACAGGATAAAACGTAACCAGGGTTTATTACCCTGGTTTTTCCTATCAATACAATTTCACGGTTTAAAACAGCCCCGTTATCTTCCCGTCCGCGTCCACGTCGATGTTCTCCGCCGACGGAACCTTCGGCAGCCCCGGCATCGTCATTATATCCCCGGTAAGCGCCACGGCGAACCCCGCGCCGGCCGAGATTCTGAGCGAATTCACGGTGATTTTGAAGCCGGACGGCCTGCCGAGCAGGTCGGGGTTGTCCGACAGCGAATACTGCGTCTTGGCCATGCAGACGGGGAAATGCCCGAAGCCGAGTTTTTCCGCCTGTTTCAGATCCGCCCTGGCCGCCGGCGTGAAGGTCACGCCGTCCGCGCCGTAAATTTCCCTCGCGATCGTCTCGATCTTTTCTTTAAGCGGCATTTCCGCAGGATACAGGAACCGGAAGTCCGCCCTGTCCGGAATAGCGTCCGGCGGCGCGTTCCCCGCGCCGGGGCCAACCTGCCCGCCCGCGCGCGGCCTCTCGCCAGCTTGGCCCGGTCCGCCCAATTGGCCCGCGCCCAGCGCCTCCAGGACTTTTTCCGCCAGGGCCTCGCCGCCCTCGCCGCCCTTCGCGAAGACCTCCGAAACCGCGAACCGCGCGCCGAGCGCGCCGCATTTTTCCGCCACCAGGCGCACTTCGGCCTCGGTGTCCGTGTCGAAATGGTTAAGGGCGACGACGACCGGTATCCCGAACTTTTTAAGGTTTTCCACGTGCTTTTCCAGATTGCAGACGCCTTTTGCCAAGGCGGCCAGGTTTTCCTCCCTTAAATCGGCCTTTTTAACGCCGCCGTTGTATTTAAGCGCGCGCACGGTCGCCACGAGCACGGCCGCGCCCGGCGAAAGCCCCGCGAAGCGGCACTTTATGTCCATGAATTTCTCCGCGCCCAGATCCGCGCCGAAGCCCGCCTCCGTGACGGCGATCTCGCCGAGCCGAAGCGCCAGGCGCGTGGCCCGGACACTGTTGCAGCCGTGGGCGATGTTCGCGAACGGCCCTCCGTGTATGAATACCGGGGTATGCTCCAGCGTCTGCACGAGGTTCGGCAAAATCGCGTCTTTGAGCAGCGCGGCCACGGCGCCCTGCGCCTTCAGATCCCCGGCGGTGACCGGCCCGCCGTCCGCGTCGTAGGCCACGATGACGCGCGCGACGCGCTCCTTAAGGTCGGAGATGTCGTCGGAAAGGCACAGGATAGCCATTATCTCCGACGCCACGGTTATCATGAAGCCGTCCTCGCGCGGGACGCCGTTGGGCTTGCCGCCCAGGCCGACGACAATATTGCGCAGCGCGCGGTCGTTCATGTCCATGACGCGGCCCCAGGCGATCCGCCGGGTGTCGATATTGAGGGCGTTGCCCTGCTGCAGATGGTTGTCCAGCATGGCGGAGATCAGGTTGTGCGCGGCGGTTATGGCGTGGATGTCGCCCGTGAAGTGCAGGTTTATGTCCTCCATCGGCACGACCTGGGAGTAGCCGCCGCCCGCCGCCCCGCCCTTCACGCCCATGCACGGCCCGAGGGACGGCTCCCGCAGGGCGGCGGCGGTCACATGCCCCAGGCGGTTAAGGGCCTGGGCCAGGCCGATGGTCGTGGTGGTCTTCCCCTCTCCCGCCGGGGTCGGGTTAATTGCGGTGACAAGGACGAGCCTGCCGTACGGGCGCTCCGCCAACGCGCGCTCCATCGCGGCGGAGCACTTGGCCTTGTACTTGCCGTAGGGCTCGAGCCAGTCCGGGTCGAGGCCGTACCTGGCGGCAAGGTCGGTTATTGGGAGCATTTGACACTCCTGGGCGATTTCGATGTCGGATTTCAATGTGATACCTCCAGATTGTTAGTTTTCATTGTTCGTTGTTATCTGTTTTCCCACTCGCTTCTCTTGATCAGCACCTTCCTGGGCTTGCTCCCGTCCTCCGGCCCGACGATCCCCCGGGCCTCCAGCTCCTCTATCAGCCTCGACGCGCGGTTATACCCGATGCGGAACTGCCGTTGGAGCACGGACGCCGACGCCTTGCCCTTCTGTATCAGGAAATCGACGGCCTCCTCGAAGAACTCGTCGGTGTCGCCCTCCATGCCGACGGCGTTCGCCGGGTCGGTCACCCGCTCGATCATGTCCTCGTCGTATTCCATCGGGATCTGGGTTTTCAGGTAATCCACCAGGTTTTCGACCTCCCTGTCCGAGATGAAGCCGCACTGGAGGCGCATAGGCTTGTTGCGCCCGACCGGGAGGAACAGCATGTCGCCCTTGCCGAGGAGCTTTTCCGCGCCGATCATGTCCAGGACGGTCCGGGAATCGGTGCCGGAGGACACCGCGAAAACCAGCCGCGAGGGGATGTTGGCCTTGATAAGCCCGGTTATGACGTCCACCGACGGCCTCTGCGTCGCCACGATCAGGTGCAGCCCGGCGGCGCGGGCCTTTTGCGCCAGGCGGCAGATCGTCTCCTCCACCTCGCCCTTGGCCAGCATCATCAGGTCGGCCAGTTCGTCGATGATTATCACTATCTGCGCCAGAACGGCCTCCGGCTCGCCGTTTTCCTGCTTGAACGCGTTGTAGCCCTTTATGTCGCGCACGCCTTGCTCCGCGAACAGGTTGTACCGCCTATCCATCTCTATCACGGCCCAGTTGAGCGCGCCCGCGGCCTTTTTCGGATCGGTCACGACGGGGATCAGAAGATGCGGGATGCCGTTGTACACGTTCAGTTCCACGACCTTTGGGTCGACCATGATGAACTTGACCTCGTCCGGCCTGGCCTTGTAGAGTATGCTCGCGATCAAAGTGTGTATGCAGACGCTCTTGCCGGAGCCCGTCGCGCCCGCGATAAGAAGGTGCGGCATCTTCGCCACGTCCGCCACGACGGTGCTCCCGCCTATGTCCTTGCCGACCGCGAAGGCCAGCTTCGACGGGTAATTCCGGAAGGCCTCGTCCTCCAGGATATCCCGGAGGAGCACGGGCTGCGTCTCCTTGTTCGGTATCTCTATGCCTATGGCGGACTTGCCGGGGATCGGCGCCTCTATGCGTATGCCCTGGGCCGCCAGGCTAAGGGCCAGGTCGTTCGAAAGGTTGGCGATGGAGCTGACCTTGACGCCCTGCCCGGGCGACATCTCGTAGCGCGTGACCGTCGGGCCGACGCTGACCTCCACGACCTTCGCCTCGACGCGGAAACTGGCGAGGGTCTCCTCCAGCTTGCGCGAATTCTCGAGTATCTCGGCCCTGGAGCCCACGTTCTGCGGCTGCTCGCCCCTTTTAAGCAGGGTTATCGGCGGAAGCCTGTAATCTGCGAATCTGGCGTCCGCGCAGGTGTTTATGCCGCCGGGTATGTCCGCCGTCTTTGACCGCTCCCTGGGTACAAACGCAATCGGTTCGGGCATGGCCTTTAAGGCCGGGGACGCCTTTGCCTCCGGCGGCGCGCCGGGCTTCCTGAAAAGCTCGATCCGCCGGTCATTGCCGCTTTCACCCTCGATCCGCCGGTCTTTGCCGCTTTCGCCCTCGATCCGCCGGTCATTTACGCTTTCGCCGGCGTCTTCGTCTTCGTCAAAAGCGTCCTTACGGAAATCTTCGTCCTCATAGGATTCATCCGCTTCGTCCGGATTATCCGCTTCATCCGCGTCCCCGGAAACGCCGCGGGGATCGCGCCGCGCTTCCGCGCCTGGCGCTTCCACAAGCCCGCTGAGCTTTATTTCCCGGCCTCCGGGCCTCCCCGCGTCGGCGGGCGGGAGCCTGCCGTCCGGCCCGGGGCCGCTTCCCGGCCAGTTTTCGTCCCTGTCCACCCTGCGCGAGCCGAACAGCGGATTCTCCGGCTTCCCGTTGTTCATCTCCTCGTGAAAGAGCGCGAGCTTCCTCCCGTCCCTGTCCCGCCCGGGATCCGGTATATCTATCACGCCGGCGCGGCGCTTTTTGCCGGCGTCCGCGGCGCTCCCGGGCGTTGGAGTATGATCCCGGCCCGGCGGAGACCCGCCCGGCAAAAGGGCTTCGCCTCCGTATTCCTCGTACTCACCGTATTCCTCGTCCTCCTCGTACCGTGAAGGGCGCAAATATGACGCGATCAGCCTTATGCCGCCGATTATGGAAAGCCCCGTGAGCACTGTGACCGACGCCAGCATCCCTACGGCAAGGATAATGACCGAACCCGCCCTGCCGAAC
>WQUN01000142.1 GCA_009782085.1 Bacillota bacterium | reverse complement strand
CCTTCATGTCGTCCAGGAGCGTCAGTATCTTCCCGCTGATGCCGTCCACGGGCTTGGATTTCTTGCGCAGCAGGTCGTCGTCATTTGTTCGGATGTAGCGCAGCGCCATGCGGATTCCCCTCTGTATTGGATAAATGTTTTCGATCTGAAAAGTGCATAAAAGCATATTTATCTCTGATTATCAGCATCGCGTTCCTCTGTTATGTAGACGGGGTGCGCCCCTATGGCCTCAAAACCCAGAATTTGCGCGATACGCGCGGAACCCGCGTTAGTTGTACCGCATCCCCAGTTGGGCGTCAGCCCGTTGTCCGCGCAGTATTTGACCATAGCGTAAGCCGTCGGAACGGCCAGGCCCTTCCCGCGGTGTTCCGGCGCCGTCTCTATGCCGACGTCGACCGTCCCGTTCCCGACCGCCGCCCCGAAGGAATGGCAGGCGATATCCTCCCCGCCGAGCATACAGTAGCCCTTCCCGGCCTTCAGAAACGCCTCGGGGGAATCCCAGAAAAACTTCGGGAGTATCCCTCCGCGCAGCCTGTCATATATCTCCCGGTCGATCTCCCGGAGGGCGTATCCCGCCGGAGCGGCAATATCCAAGGCTCTGAACGTCTTTTCATTGAAACGGAACATGTACCTTTCATAGACCTGAACGGACGGAACGGTTTTCGCGATGTCCGCGACGGCTTTCTTGCACTGCTCCCCGTTGACGTACAGCGCGAAACGCTTCCGGTTATGCTCAAAAGTCCCGCGGAAAAACTCGCCGAGCGTCCGGATAACGTCGCCGTTTTCGCAGGGCCCGGCTATGAAGGCGTCGCCGCAGAAGTGCCAGAAAAGCGCGGTTTCGGGAGCGTTTATATCGTCGACAAACACTCTGCCGAGCCGCGGGTTTTCGACGATAGAGTACGCCCAGAGATTGTCGCATTTTATCAGCGGAATGAGGCCCTTTACCGTTGAATACCGCGAAGCGTCGAGCTCTGTCATGCCGTTTTTCCCTCCGGGATACTGTCCGGGCGAATGCCGCCTCGGTAATTACTATATGCCGTTTAACATCCTCACTCCTGAAACTCCGGATCCATGGTCATATACACGTCCAGCCCCTCCATGTCCGCCTTCGCCTTTTCCCTCATCTTCCCCACGCAATACTCAGCGAACGCCAGCAGCCTGGCCTCGTCCTTTGCCTTGACCAGAATCTTCCACCGGTATTTCCTCTTTATCCTCGACACTATCGCCGGAGCGGGGCCGAGCATCTCGAACATGCCCTTGCGGTTGCAGTATATCATGATCTCCAGCAGCTTGTGCAGCGCCAATATTACGCGCTTCTCGTTCTCCCCCGTGAACATCACGCTGAACACGTGGGTGAACGGGGGGTAGTCCATCTGCCGCCGAAGGACGATCTCGTGCTCGTAAAAGCCCCTGTAGTCCTGCTCTTTGGCGTAACGTATCGCGTAGTGCTCCGGGTTGTAGGTCTGGATATACACCTCCCCCGGCGCGGAGGCCCGGCCGGCCCGGCCGGCCACCTGCGTCAGAAGCTGGAACGTCGTCTCGCCGGAGCGGAAGTCTCCCGTGTGCAAGGACAGGTCTGCCGCGAGGACCCCGACCAGTGTCACCTTCGGAAAATCCAGCCCCTTGGCGATCATCTGCGTGCCCAGAAGCACCTGCGCCTTCTGTTCCCGGAAAGCGCGCAGAAGCGCCTCGTGGCTTCCCTTGCCCGAGGTGGTGTCGGTGTCCATGCGTATGACGCCGACGCCGGGGAAGAGCTTCCGGAGCTCCTCCTCCACCTTCTGAGTTCCGACGCCGAAATACCTGATGAACCTGGAGCCGCAGGCCGGGCAGAGGCTGGGGTTTTCGGCCCTCTTGCCGCAGTAGTGGCAGACAAGCAGGTCGTCGTGTATATGATATGTATAGTTGACGCTGCAATTCTCGCAGCGGAGCACGTTCCCGCATCTCCGGCAGGACACGAACGTCGAGTGCCCCCGCCTGTTCAGGAAGAGTATGCTCTGCTCGCCCTTTCGGATGCTCTCTCCCAGGGCTTCGGCAAACGCCCGGCTGAACAGCGACATATTGCCCTCCGCCATCTCGAGCCGCATGTCTACGACGGTGATCCTCGGAAACATGCCGTTTATCCGTTCGGTCATCGTCAGAAGGTCAAATTCGCCCGTCTCAGTCCTCCGAAAGCTCTCGACGGACGGCGTGGCGGAGCCGAACACGGCCAGCGCCCCGGTCTGTTCGGCGCGCTTGATCGCGACCTCCTTGGCGGAATACTTCGGCGCCGTCTCCGATTTGTAGACGCTCTCGTGCTCCTCGTCCACGATAATGCAGCCCAGGTTCTCGAACGGCGCGAACACGGCCGACCTCGGGCCGATCATCACGGAGACCTCGCCGTCGCGGGCCTTTTTCCACTGGCCGTAGCGTTCTAGCGGCGTCAGGCGCGAATGCGTGACCGCCACGCTGTCCCCGAGCCTTCGGATGAAGGCCTCCACGGTCTGCGGGGTCAGGGAGATCTCCGGAACGAGCATGATCGCCTGTTTCCCGGCCGCCACGGCATCCTCGATGACGCGGAGGTAGACCTCCGTCTTGCCGCTGCCGGTCACGCCGCAAATCAGGGTTGGCTTCGGATTTTTCCCGCGCAGCCCGGCGCACAGGACCGCGGCCGCGTTTTCCTGCTCGCGGGTCAGGACTGGCCTTTCCGGCGTTTTGTCATATGTCCGCGCGCCGCTTAACGGGCCGTCGGGGAGGGATTTTTCGTATATGCGGATCAGATTTTTCTTTTCCAGCGTCTTAAGGGGCGAATCGGAGATATTCAGGGCCGCTTTCAGCCCGGCCGCCGGAGCCTCGCCTTGGAGAAGAGCCTGCATCACAAGGGTCTGGGCCGCGCCAAGCCCGCGAGGGTCGCTCAAAAACGCGGCCGTCTCCGGGTTTTCCGCGTTCAGGCAGGCGTATCTGACGGTTTTGGCCAGATCGCCCTCCTCCCGCTCCTTTACCCCGGCGGGCAGTACGCACCGGAGGCAGTTCGCCAAGGTCGTATAATACTTCTCCTTCATCCAAAACGCCAGCTCCAGCGTTTTTTCACCGAGAGCCGGCCTGTCGTCCAAAATCCGCTCTATTTGCTTGATTTTAGCCTGGTCGAGAGCGGTCGCGTCGGACAAGCCGATCACGTAAGCCTCGCGCCGCCTGTTCCCCGCGCCGAAAGGCACCAGCACGCGCATCCCGCGCCGGATTCTATCGCGGAGTTCCGGCGGCACGGCGTAACTGAACGTCCTGTCGGTCTCTTTGGCGGAGATGGAAAGTATCACCTCGGCATAGCAAAAACTACTCCTCATCTTCAAAATCGTCGAAGTCCTCCGGGTAGTCGTCGTCGAGCGGGACATCCTCATAGACCTCGTCCAGGGCTATGCTTTCCTCGTCGTCGATGTGATCGTCCTCGTCCGCGTAGTCCTCGTCCCTGTAGTCGTCCTCCTCGTCCTCATCGGCGTCAAGGTCGAGATCGAGGTCGTCGGCGCCGGAAATTTTGTCCGGCTCGTACTTGTCCTTGAAGTCCTCCCTGAGGTCGTCCTTTGAGACGGCGGAAAAGCCCTTGTAATACTGCTGAGTGGCCCGCTCGGCGTAGATATCGGCGTCTTCCTTCTCGAGCTTGATCCTCAGTTTGCCCCCGGCCAGCTCCTTCACCGCGGTCGAGACGGCCCGGTCCGTCGGGACGCTCACGACAGAGCCAGCGCCCTCGATTATCTGCCTCGCGCGCTTCGCCACGGCCAGGACGATGGTGTACCTGCTTGTGATCTCGCTGTCCGCGCTTTTGTCATTGTTCACAATGTCGATCAGTTCCGAATAAGACGGCCTCAACACGGCGCGTCGCCTCCTTACTGGATGCTGGATACTAGATACTGGAAACTAGAAACTGGAAACTGGAAACTGGAAACTGGAAACTGGAAACTGGTATAAACAGTTGCCTTTCCATTATAGCCTTGTTTTGTAGGGCTAATCCTCCTGAGATTCCGGGGACTGCTCTTCCTTGTCCTTGTATATGCGCCCGGCTACCGTTTCGGGATGGACGGAGGAGAGGATCACGTGGCCGCTGTCCATGATTATAACGGTGCGGGTGCGTCTGCCGTAGGTGGCGTCTATCAGCATCCCGCGCTCGCGGGCGTCCTGTATGTTGCGCTTGATCGGCGCTGACTCGCTGCTGACCATGGCGATGATCCTGTTGGACATCACGATGTTCCCGAATCCGATGTTGATTAGCTTTACCGTCTGCGTATGACCACCCCCGGATAGGCGCGCGGTCGGAGCGGATTGTCCGGCCGCGCGGTACGATGGTGTATTGTATCATATCCGCCCGCCGGGTTTCAATAATTACGTAAAATTATTCAGGCGAACGCTAAAATAAATGATGTTTTCAAACGGAAAGTAGTATAATAGAGGAATAATACGAATCTCAGATTAATACTTCACAGGCGGAGCCGAAACGCCGAACGTTTCAACGGCGTTTTCGGCGACAGACTGTGAAGATTTTAATCGAGATTCGTATAACAGGCCGGCGGCGGCGCGGCCAACCTTATAGCCGTCGTTCTGAGAAAACCAAACAGAGAAAGGACTGCGGAAAATGCCTATTTTGGAAACAACGGACCTCACGAAGAGGTTCGGCAGGCTCACGGCGCTCGACAAAGTCTCGATCAGCGTGAACCAAGGCGAGATCTACGGATTCATCGGCCCGAACGGCGCGGGGAAGACCACGACGATCCGGACCCTCCTCGGCATACTCCAGGCGACGGAGGGCGGCGCGTCCGTTTTCGGCAAGGACGCCTGGAAGAACGCCGTGGAGATTCACACGCGCGTGGCCTTCGTGCCCGGCGACGTGAACCTCTGGTCGAACCTGACCGGCGGCGAAGTCATCGACTTTTTCGTGAGCCTGCGCAAAAAGCACGACAAGGCCCGCAGGGCGAGCCTGATCAAGATGTTTGACCTGGACCCGTCGAAGAAGTGCCGGACGTATTCGAAGGGCAACCGGCAGAAAGTCGCTTTGGTGGCCGCTTTCGCCTCCGACGCCGACCTGTACATCCTCGACGAGCCGACCTCCGGCCTGGACCCGCTGATGGAGCAGGTCTTTCAGGAGTGCGTCGGGGAGGTGAAAAAGGCCGGCAAGAGCGTTTTCCTGTCCAGCCACATCCTCTCCGAGGTCGAAAAGCTCTGCGACAGGGTCAGCATCATCCGGGAAGGGCGCATCGTGGAAACGGGCACGCTGAGCGAGCTTAGGCACCTGACGCGCGTTTCGATGAACATAGCCACCAAAACGCCCGTGGAGGGCCTGGCGCAGATGGCCGGCGTCCACGGCGTCACGGAGAACAAAGGCGTCGTGTCGTTTACGGTGGACTCTTCGGAGCTCGGCGCGGTCGTGGAGCGCGTCTCGAAATACGGGGTCACGAAGCTCGAGAGTATGCCCCCGACGCTGGAGGATCTGTTCATGCGGCACTATAACCTCGACGCGAACGGCGGCGCGGCGGCGAACGGGGGAAATCGGCGATGAAAACGGAATTCTGCAACACCTCGCGTCTGACCGGGTTCATATTCCGGCGCGAACGCGTCGTCAGCATCGCCTGGATCGTGATTTTGGCCTTTTTCTGCCTGGTCGTCCCGATCGCGTTCGAGAATCTTTATCCCAGCACGGCGGACCTTACCGGCCTCCTGGACATGCTGAAAAGCCCGACCATGGCGATGATGATGGGGCCGATCTACACCACCGGCGCCGGGATCAACATAGGCCAGCTTAACGCCGCGATGATGATACTCTACTCCGCCACGGCGGCGGCCATTATGAACATCTTCCTCGTCGTCAGGCATTCCCGCCGGGACGAGGAGCGCGGCCGTCTGGAGGTCGTGCGGTCGCTTCCGGTCGGCAGGCTCTCCAACCTCGGCTCTGTGCTGATCGTGGCTTTGGCCGTCAACCTCGTTCTCGCGCTCGTCCTGGGCCTCGGCCTGGGCGCGCTCGGCGTGGACGGAATAACTCTCCTGGACGGCCTGACATACGGCTTCGCCGTCGGCGTTTGCGGGCTTTTCTTCGCCGCGGCCGCGGCGCTTATCGCGCAGATATTCGCGAGTTCCAAAAGCGCCATAGGCGTGTCGTTCATCGTGCTGGGCGTGGCGTTCATAATGCGCGCCTACGGCGACGTGAGCAGCGAAACCGTTTCCCGCGTCTCCCCGCTGGGGCTGGTGCTTCGCGTTCAGGCCAGCGCCGGGGACTACTGGTGGCCTATCGTCGCTCTGTTCATAGTCTCGGCGGCCGTCGCGGCCGTCGCGCTGTACCTCAACTCGCTTCGGGACGTAGATCAGGGATTCATCGCCGCCAGGCCGGGAAAGAAGACCGGACGCATACGCACGCCGCTGGGCCTGGCCCTCAGGCTGGAACGGGGGACGCTCATCGGCTGGGCGATCGGCATGTTCGCCATAGGCGCGGCCTACGGTTCCGTCCTGGGAGACCTGGGGGCATTTCTGAACGCCAGCGACATAATCAAGCAGATGTTCGCCTCCAACGCCGCCATGGAGCTCGCGCCCCAGTTCACCGCCAAAATACTGTCTATGTACGCCATTGTTTCCGCGATACCGTCTTTGATCATCCTAAACAAGCTCCGAAGCGAAGAAATCCGCGGCAGGGCGGAGCAGATACTCGCGCGGCCCGTCTCGCGTTACCGGCTGCTGGCGGCGTTCCTCGGGATCGCGGCCGTGACCGGCGTGGCCATGCTCTTTGTGGTGGCGCTCGGCTACTACGCGGCGGGCTACAGCGTCGCGCCGCAGCTTGCCGATCTGGCCCTGACCCTGAGGTCGTCGCTGATATACATCCCGGCCGTGCTCTGCACGTGCGCCCTGGCGGCGTTTCTGCTGGGTTTCTTCCCGAGGGCTCAGATAATAAACTGGATATACCTGTTCGTGTCGTTCGTGGTCGTCTATCTGGGCGACATACTGAAAATGCCCGTATGGCTCAAACGGCTCACCCTATACGGAAACATCCCGCGCATACCGATCGAGGACGTCCGGGTGTGGATAATGATCGTGATGATCGCCGCCGCGGCGGTTCTGGCGGCGGCCGGGTTCAAGGGATTCAGGGAAAGGGATTTGGGGGCCTGATACCGATCCGGTATAATCAGCTTCTCCTGTCCTTTATCAGCGGGTAGGAACTGACCTCGATGCGCACAAGCGCGCGGCGAAGCGCCAGTTCCGCCCGCTGTATGTCCACGCCGTCCTCCGCCTTCTGGAGCCGCCGCTCCGCGCGAAGCTTGGCGGCCTCCGCCCTGGAGGCGTCGATCTCGTCCGCCCATTCCGCCGCGTCCGAGAGCACGGTCACTGTGTCGGACAGTATTTCGACAAACCCGCCCAGGACGGCCATGGGCTTCATCTCGCCCCCGCCGCCGAACGCGCGGAGCGCGCCGTAACCCAGCGCCGCGACCCTGTTCTCGCAGCCGGGCAAAACGCCCATGTCGCCCTCCGTCCCGCGGACGACGACCATGTCCACATCCTCGTCGAAAAGCCGCTTGGAGGGGGTTATCACTTTCAGCCGGACCGTTTTCGACATAGGGACGCCCCTTAGATATTTTTTATTTGTTCACTGTTATCTTTTCTCTCGGAACGCCGCCTGCCGGCGTTCCGCCACCTCGTCTATCGTCCCCGCGTTCAGAAAATATCCCTCCGGAACCTCGTCATACTTACCTTCGAGGATTTCATGGAACCCCCGGACGGTTTCGGCCACAGGCACGTATTTGCCGGGGATCCCCGTGAATTTCTCCGCCACGAAAAACGGCTGGGACAGGAACCTCTGTATCTTACGGGCGCGGCCGACGATCAGCTTGTCGTTCTCCGAGAGCTCGTCCATGCCCAGAATCGCGATGATGTCCTGGAGCTCCTTGTATCTCTGCAAAATGCTCTGCACGTCACGCGCGGTCTGATAATGCGTCTCGCCGACGACGCCCGCGTCGAGTATGCGGGAGTTGGATTCGAGCGGGTCGATAGCCGGGTAGATGCCCTGCTCCACGATGGCCCTGGAGAGCGCCGTCGTGGCGTCCAGGTGGGCGAAGGTCGTGGCGGGGGCCGGGTCGGTGTAGTCGTCCGCCGGCACGAAGACCGCCTGGACGGAAGTTATGGAGCCGTTTTTCGTGGAGGTTATGCGCTCCTGGAGCGCGCCCATCTCTGTGGCCAGAGTCGGCTGGTAGCCGACAGCGCTGGGCATGCGCCCGAGCAGCGCAGACACCTCCGAGCCCGCCTGCACGAACCTGAATATGTTGTCCACGAACAGCAGCACATCCTGGCGCGCCACGTCGCGGAAATACTCCGCCACGGTAAGCCCCGTCAGGGCTATGCGCATACGCGCGCCCGGGGGCTCGTTCATCTGCCCGAAGACGAGGGCCGTCTTGGAGATGACGCCCGAGTTCGTCATATCGTGGTAGAGGTCGTTCCCCTCGCGGGTCCGCTCCCCTACCCCCGCGAACACGGAGTAGCCGCCGTGCTCCGTGGCTATGTTGCGGATTAGTTCCATAATGAGGACTGTCTTGCCGACGCCCGCGCCGCCGAAAAGCCCGATTTTCCCGCCCTTCGCGTAGGGACAGAGCAGGTCTATGGCCTTAATGCCCGTTTCAAGTATTTCCGTGGCGGCCGTCAGTTCCGAAAAGGCCGGCGCGGGACGGTGGATCGGCCACCTCAGGGCGTCCGGCGCCTGTTTGGCGTCGATAGGCTCGCCGAGAACGTTAAGCATATGCCCAAGGGTCTCCTCGCCGACGGGCACAGTTATCGGCGAACCCGTGTCCGCGGCCTCCATGCCGCGCACGAGGCCGTCCGTGGAGCTCATTGCTATGCAGCGCACGAGGTCGTCGCCCAGATGCTGGGCGACTTCGGCCACGAGGACGCCGCCGTCCGGCTTTCTGACCTTCACGGCGCTGTAGAGGTTCGGGAGGCCGCCCGTGAAACGTATGTCGAGCACCGCGCCGATGATTTGAACGATTTTGCCCGGATTGTCAGCTTTGTTGTCCAATTCAGTCATCCTTTTCGCCGTGTCTGCAGCGCCGGAAATTGCGAAACAAAGATTTGGAACGCGGATTTTGCGGATTAATACGAATTAACGCGGATTAACGCGTATAAAAGAAAGCGTATTATCATAGACAATGACCCTCGGGCCGCCGGGGTCGGCTGCCCCTACAGCGCGTTCGCCCCGCCGACGATCTCGTTTATTTCCTGGGTTATAGCGCCCTGGCGCGCCCTGTTATACTCAAGCGTCAGGGCGGCAATCAGTTTCCTTGAGTTCTTCGTGGCGGCGTCCATGCCCGTCATGCGCGCGCCCTGTTCGCAGGCGGAGGCCTCGGCCATGGCGCCGTATATCACCGTGTTGACGTATTTCGGTATCAGCAGCGCCAGGAGTTCTTCCGGGTTGGGCTCATAATTCATTAGAGCCTGGGGCCGCGTTTCGCCCCCGCCGTCCGGCTCCACCGGCAGGAGCTTTATCGCCCTGGGGACGTGGCTGACGACGGATTTGAACTCCGTATAGACCAGGTATATCTCGTCCATCTCGCCGCTCTCGAAGCTGTCCGTCAGCAGATGGCCGATCTCCGCGGCGTCCTCGTAAAAGGGCGTCTCGGAGATGCCCTGAAAAGTCCTGACGATGTTCTTTCTGCGCCGCCGGAAATAGTCGCGGGACTTGGACCCCACGGTGACGATGCTCTCGCTTTCGCCGGATTTCTCATTGATAAGCCTTCCGGCGAGCTTGCAGACGTTGACGTTGTAACCTCCGCAGAGCCCCCTGTCCGCCGCTATGACGACAAACCCGGAGGTCCTGACCGGCCTGCCCCTGAGGAACGGGCTTTCCGCGCCGGAGAGCGCCGCGAGGCTCTCTATCACGCGCCTGGTTTCCTGATAAAAGGGGCGCGCGCTTTCGAGCTTTTGCCTCGCGCGCTGGAGCTTCGAGGCGGCGACAAGGTTCATCGCCCGGGTGATCTGCTGCGTGCCGCCGACGCTTTTGATCCTGCGGCGTATGGCGCGTGTCGAGGCCATGTGTTCACCTCAAATCCTTACTTCCTTCATGAAGTTTTCTATGGCCTCTTTCAGCCTTCGCTCCAGATCCTCGGACAAATCCCCCGTTTCCCTGATCTCCGCCGGGATCTCGGGGTGGCGGCTGTCGATCCAGGCGAGAAACTCCCGCTCGAAGTCCAGCGCCTTCTCGACATTTATGTCCCGAAGATATTTGTGCGTGACCGCATACAGGACCATCACCTGGCTCTCCGCCGGAAGCGGCCTGTACTGGGGCTGCTTCAGTATCTCCACGATGCGTTCGCCCTGCCTTAGCCTGTTCAGCGTGTCCTTATCGAGATCGGAGCCGAACTGGGCGAACGCCGCCAGCTCGCGGTACTGGGCCAGCTCCGTGCGTATCGGCCCGGCGATCTTCTTCATGGCCTTGATCTGGGCCGAACCGCCGACGCGGGAGACCGACAGCCCGGGGTTTATGGCCGGGCGGATACCGGCGTTGAAAAGCTCCGTCTCCAGGTATATCTGCCCGTCGGTGATGGAGATGACGTTCGTCGGGATGTAGGCGGAGATGTCGCCCGCCTGGGTCTCGATCATCGGCAAAGCGGTTATAGAGCCGCCGCCGTACTCGTCCGTCAGCCTGGCCGAGCGCTCCAGAAGCCTGGAGTGCAGATAGAACACGTCGCCGGGATACGCCTCCCGGCCGGGCGGCCTGCGGAGCAGGAGGCTCATGGCGCGGTAGGCTATGGCGTGCTTGGACAGGTCGTCGTAGATGATCAGCACGTCTTTGCCGCGCTCCATCCACTCCTCCGCTATCGCGCAGCCGCTGAACGGGACTATATACTGCATCGGCGAGGGCTCCGACGCCCCGGCCGCTATGACCGTCGTGTAGTCCATCGCGCCGTGGTCCTCCAGAACCTTGACGAGGCGCGCCACGGTGGACATTTTCTGCCCGATCGCCACGTAGACGCAGAGCACTCCCGTGTTCTTCTGGTTCAGTATGGCGTCAACGCCTATGGCCGTCTTTCCGGTTTGCCGGTCGCCGATTATAAGCTCGCGCTGGCCGCGTCCTATGGGGACCATCGCGTCTATGGACTTTATTCCGGTCTGGAGCGGGACGTTGACTTCCTTCCTGGTGATGACGCCCGGCGCGACGCGCTCTATCGGGCGAAAGGCGGAGGCGTTGACCGGGCCCTTCCGGTCGATCGGCTCTCCTAGGGCGTTCACGACCCGCCCCGTCATGCAGTCGCCGACGGGCACCTGGGCCACGCGGCCGGTCAGCCGCACGGAGTCGCCTTCCCTGACGCTTTCGTCCGACCCCAATAGCACCGCGCCTATGTTGTCCTCCTCCAGGTTCAGGGCCATGCCGGTCACGCCGCTTTGGAATTCCAGAAGCTCGCCGCTCATGGCCCCGCCGAGGCCGTAGACGCGGGCGATGCCGTCGCCGACCTGGACTACGGAGCCTTCCTCCGCGACGGACAGCCGCGGGGCATAGGAGCTTATCTCCCGCTTTATAACGGAAGCGATCTCTTCGGGCCGAAGCAACATCGCGAACTTCCTTTCAGGATTTTCAATTGTTGGCGGTCAGGAACTGTCCAGAAATAAACTGATCAAATATTTTTTTGAAACGCCGTAGAAGCGTTCGTCGTTTCAAAAAAATGTGCATGTTATTTCTGGACAGTTCCT
>WQUN01000141.1 GCA_009782085.1 Bacillota bacterium | reverse complement strand
CGGCTTCGCGGACTTCCGCGGCGGCGGGCATTTCTCCGGGCGGCTGACCGCGCCGCTCGTGTTCGCCGGGGCGCTGGCGAAGCAGATTCTGCGGCAAAAAGGCGTCCGTGTGGCTTCGCGCATATTCAGCATATACGACGCCGAGGACGCGGAGTTCCCGCCAGGCGGCTTGGAGGACGCGTTCCTGGCCGCGGCCGCGAAGCCGTTCCCGGTTTTTGACGACGCGGCCGGGGAGAGGATGAAGGCCGCGATACTGGCGGCCAAGGCGGAGGGGGACTCCGCCGGCGGGGTCGTGGAATGCGGGATATTCGGGCTTCCGCCGGGGCTGGGCGAGCCGTTTTTCGAGCCTGTCGAGAGCGTCGTCGCGTCGATGATGTACGCGATACCGGCGGTCAAGGGAGTGTCCTTCGGCGAGGGTTTCGCCCTGGCGAGGATGAAGGGCAGCCAGGCCAACGATCCGCTGTACTACGACGGCCCGTATATCAGGACCCGCTCGAACAAAAGCGGCGGCGCGAACGGCGGCATAACTAACGGGAACCCGCTGATTTTCCGGGCGGCGTTCAGGCCGACGCCGTCGATAGCCAAGGAACAGGAGACGGTGGACACCGCGAAAAGAGAGACCGTGACCGCGCGGATACGCGGCAGGCACGACCCGTGCATAGTGCCGAGGGCCGCGCCGGTCGTCGAGGCGGCGGCGGCGGTTTGCGCGATGGATATGATTATGAGCGCGAAAGCAATGCGGCTATTGTATGAATGAAAGGCGATATCATTATTATAAGAATAAGCGCCAAACTTGCGATAAAGAAAATTTACATCAGTAAAAAGGAGTTCATTTGTCAAAGGATGCTGGGGATTTTGATATTTGTTCTGGCAATAATCGCTGCCTTCCTTTTTGGCGAACCTCCTATTCTATAAAAAAGGGGCGCATATCATGATTATCATCCTCAAACAGGGCGCGACCGACAGAGAGATCGAGCCGATCAGGAATTACCTGAAGACCCAGAACGTGATAATCCAGGATATCCAGGGCGAGACGACAAAGATGATCGGCCTGGCGGGGGACACGTCGAAGATTGCCGAGGACTCGCTTTTGACCTTCAACTCCGTGGAGAGGATCATGCGCGTCCAGGAGCCTTACAAGCTAGCCGGCCGCAAATTCCATCCGCAGGACACCGTCATAGAGGCCGGCGGGGTAAAGGTCGGCGGCGGGAACTTCGCCGTGGCCGCCGGGCCGTGTTCCGTGGAGAGCGAGGAACAGATACTCGCGATCGCCAAGGACGTCAAAACCTCCGGCGCGAAGTTTTTGCGCGGCGGGGCGTTCAAGCCGCGCACCTCGCCGTATTCCTTCATGGGCCTCGGCCTGGAGGGGCTGGAGTTTTTGAAGATCGCCCGGGCCAAGACCGGCCTGCCCATTGTCACGGAGATCATGTCGCCCCAGTATCTGGAGGCTTTCGCGGAGAACGTGGATATCATCCAGATCGGCGCGAGGAACAGCCAGAACTTCACGCTCCTGTCGGAGGTCGGGCGGCTGAAAAAGCCGGTGCTGCTTAAAAGGGGCATCTCCGGAACGATAGAGGAGCTTCTAATGTCGGCGGAATACCTGATGGCCGCCGGCTCGCCGGACATAATCCTGTGCGAGAGGGGCATACGCACCTTTGAGACGGCCACCCGCAACACCCTCGACCTGTCCGCCGTGCCGGTCTTAAAGGCCAAGTCCCACCTGCCGGTTTTCGTGGACCCTTCCCACGGGACGGGGCACTGGAGCCTTGTGGAGTCCATGTCCTTGGCGGCGGCGGCCTGCGGGGCCGACGGCCTGGAGATCGAGGTGCACAACCACCCCGAGGCCGCGCTTTCGGACGGCGCGCAGTCGCTGACGCCGCAGGTGTTTGACAGGCTGATGAGGAAGATGGAGCGGGTGCGGGAGGCTATAGCGTGAAGGAGATATTCGTAACCGGGCATAACCTGCCCGACGCCTACCACAAGGCCCTTCTGGCCCTGCACGAGCATGGCGACGTCCTGAGCTGCAATGACTGGGGCCAGCTGCAGAAAGAGGTCAGCATGACCTACGTCGCGGAGGACGCGCTGGCGGAGCCGATGGTGTCGCGGCTGTATATCGGCGGGGTTTACGAGCTTCAGCAATACGTTATGGAGATCCTGGACGGCATACTGGACTTCAAGATCGGCGAGGGCACGTGCTGGGAATACACCTACCACGACAGGTACGTCCGCCAGCTTCCGTTCATCCTGTCGGAACTGCGGCGCAACCCGGACACCCGCCGCGCGGTCATGAACATCCGGGATTTCGGGGTGGACAGCTCCAACTCCGACCCGGCCTGCCTCCAGTCCATACAATACCTGATAAGGGGCGGCAAGCTGCACTGCAAGGTCCTGATGCGCTCGAACGACGCGGCCCAGGCCAGCTTCATGAACGCGTTCGCCTTCGTCATGCTCCAGAAAAAGGTGGCGGGGGAGATAGGCGCGCCCGTCGGCAGCTATACCCACCGCGCCAACAGCTTCCACTGTTACGAACGCAATTTCCGGCTGCTGGAGCAGTACGCCGACGGGATCAAAAACAGGCCGCCGGAGGAGATCACATACGAATACGAGGGCTTTTATAAGGATCTGATGGAAGAGGCCGCGCCGAAGATCGCGGCGGCGGTCGATAAAATGCGGAATGTGCAGGGGGGGTTCCATGGATAACATGGAGGAACTCAGAAGGCTTCGCGGCGAGATCGACGAGCTGGACAAAGCGCTCGTCGCCGCGTTCCTGAAACGGCAGGCCTTGGGCGAGAGCGTCGCCCGGGCCAAGGCCAAGGGCAACATGGCGCTCGTCGACCAGGCGAGGGAGGAGCGTGTGCTGGAGGCCGCGCTCGAGGGCGTCGGCGGGGAATATAAGGACGAGGTGCGCTCGTTCGTAAGGAACATCATCACCTTGTCGAAAATCAGGCAGCAAAAGACGGCCTTGCCGCGCTCCGGCGAGCTGCTCCCGGCCTCCGGCGCGTGGAAGACGGAGAACGTCAGGGCGGCGTACCAGGGCATCCCCGGCGCGTGGGGCGAACAGAGCGCATACACCGTGTTCCCGGACGCGGAAAAGATAAGCTGCGAGTATTTCGAAAACGTCTTCACCTCCGTAAAGAAAGGCGAGGCGGATTTCGGCCTGGTGCCGATCGAAAATTCGCAGACCGGCGCCGTCGGGGAGACCTATGACCTCCTTCGGCGGCATTCCTGCTACATCGTCGGGCAGATATGGATCGGCATACGGCAATGCCTCCTCGGCGTGCCCGGGGCGGACATGAACGACGTGCGCGAGGTCCTGTCCAAACCGGAGGGCCTGGATCAATGCCGGGGGTTTCTGATCAACCAGCACTGGGAACTTACCGCCGCCCGGAACACCGCCGTCGCGGCCAGGACGGTCGCGGAGCGGGGCGACAAGCGCTACGCCGCGATAGGCTCCGAGCGCGCGGCGGAGCTTTACGGCCTCGGCATACTGGCGCGGGACATCACGGACGACAAGAACAACAAGACCAGATTCATCGTGATCGCCGACAGGCCGATTTACGGCCCAAATTCCAACATCATCAGCGTGAATTTCACGACGGCGCACAGGAGCGGGGCGCTCAGCTCCGTGCTGGAACGCTTCGCGCTGGCGGGGATCAACCTCTCCAGGATCGAGTCGCGGCCGATCTCCGGGGAGAGATACCGCTTCTTCGCAGACCTTCAGGCGAACATCCTGGATGAAAACGCCGTTTCCGCCCTGCGGCAGGCGGCGGTGAACTGCGACTATTTCGAGGTGCTGGGGTGCTACGGGAATCTGTGAAAACGGACGGCAAAGGCGTTGGGCGGAAATAAGGCGAAAATTATCGGTTATACCGGAGTGCGCAAACATTTACCGACGACGCCGACAGAGGAGGTTAATGTTTTCGCACTCCATAAGATTCTTCGCTACGCTCAGAATGACAAAAAGTGTTTATAGAGGTTACCAGTTGAAGGATGTTGTACATTTGGGGACAGGAGCGGCGTCCCCTAAAAAAATAACCGAATTCCAGCCTATTCCATGAAAATTTGCCGTAAAATGGGCGTTATTTTGCCGTTAATTTGCCCGTTATTTGCCGTTCCAGGCGTGAAAACCGTTATTGACAACAAACCTCTTGTCCTCTATAATAACGAGGTGTGAGCGTTTTTAGCTCGGCGTCTTTAGCTCAGTTGGCAGAGCAGCTGACTCTTAATCAGCGGGCCCAGGGTTCGAGTCCCTGAAGACGCAGGATGTATACCGGAGTGCGAAAACATTAACCTCCTCTGTCAGCGTCGTCGGTAAATGTTTTCTGCATCCGGTATAAAACCCCGCAAAATCAAAATTTGACGGGGTTTTTGTTTTATCGTATAAGACAGCAACCTCGCCGCCCTCAACCCCGACGGGGCGACCGATGAGGAAGCGCGGTGGGTGAGGCGGAACAGGGAGGCGGTGATGGAGGCGCTCGGGAAGAGGAGAGCGGGGTTATGGCCAGCCCAACAATATGGATAAGTTCTCATTGAAAGGTAAGCGTCAATCCTGCCGCGTCTAGACCGACCGCCGTCAATCAGCTACACTGAAACCAAACCACAAACGGGGAGGGAACAGTGATGGCATCAAAGCGA
>WQUN01000140.1 GCA_009782085.1 Bacillota bacterium | reverse complement strand
GGCGGCCTCGCCCGCTAGATACCTATACGCCTCGCGGATGACCGAAAGGACGCCGAGGATTATGGTCTTTTCGTGCGAAGTGGCCGCGTCTCCCTCCAGTTCCCCTAGCATCGCCGGAACCTGCGCGTTGACGACGGCGACCAGAGCGTCCCGTTCGCTTTCGAGCAGATCCATATAGAACGCGGTTTTCCCGTGCGCCGACAGGTCCGCGAGGCGGCCGGCGGTGATGGCCAGGGATTTGTCATACGCCTCGCGCAGGCTTTCCGCCGCGCCTTGCAAAATAAAATCATCGACATTCCCGCCGGACGGCAAGCCGAGGGCGCTCGTAGGGAACGGTCTTGACCGTTCCTCATTTTGCCACGCCGCATTTGACCGTTCCTCATTTTGCCACGCCGCATTTGACCGTTCCCCATCCGGCCGCCGGGCCGCCGGCCGCCCCGCCTTCGCCCGCTCCGCCTTTGTCTGTTCCTTAAACCGTTCCTCCGCCGACTGCGCCTCATGGACAAAATAGGCCGCGCCGGTTCCCAGAATCGACTTTTTTTCGGAGACGACGGGGTTCTCGTAATTGCTCTCCCTGTCCCGGCTTTCGTCAAACAACCGTATGCGTGACGCCAGCGCGGACGCGGCTTCGGCGAGAACCGCTCCTATGCCGTCGGAAACGAGCCAGGATTTGTTGGCCTCATAGATGGCCACCGCGCGGCGGCAGCAGTCCGTCACCCGCCCGCAGCAGGCGTAAAGCCGTTCGTCGCAGCCGCCGATGTCCGCGGCGGCGCCCGCCTCGTCGAGGAACCTCTTCAAAAGGCCGCGCTTGGCCGCCTCGAAAACCTCGGCGGTTTTCCGGTCATATATGACTTCGGCTTCGTCCAGGCACCGACCCCATTGGGACAGGAGAGCCGTCTCCAACATATTTGGCTTGGACATGCGCGACCCCCTTGCCGTTTGCCTCCGGGCAAACGGAGTTGACAATAAAAAAGTAAAAGTGAAAAATGTTCCGCAGGGACGCCGCCTTCGGCGTCCCGTTATAATAGACCTCTCGCCTCTATCGCCAGCCTCGCGTTTCTCCCGTTCACATTCATAATTTGCCATTCGGACATTCCGAATTCCTTTAATTTATGCGTCAATTCACGCGGCGGATCTTCAGGCGGCAACGACAGCAGCGCTTCCGTCTCCGCCTCGTCGAGCTCGATATGTCCTCTATCCCAAGTTCGCGCTGTTTTGTTCGCCGGGCAGACATCCTGGCAACGCATACAGCCAATCAGAGCGTGGTGCGCGTCGCGGGGGACCCAGTCTGGCATTGGGTCATTGGACTCGTTCAGCATTGTCAGACAGCGCGTCACGTCTATGACCGGATGAGCGCCGATGGCCCCGGTCGGGCAGTTTTCCTCGCAGAGGCGGCACCCTTCGCAGATGTCCATGAATGAGGCTGTACACTCCCTGTTCTCGCACGGAATATCGGTGAAATAGGCCTCCAAAGTACAGTAGCTCCCGAAGTCGTTCGAGTAGAAAATGTTGTTGCGCCCATACTTGCCAAGTCCGCTCAAAACGGCCAGCAGTTTTATTGAAACGCCGTGTGTCTCCGTCATTTGGTGATCTTTCGCAACGGCGTCGCGCGCCTCTTTCAGCCGCCGCCTTGTCGGCGCGTCGGGGTCAATGTAAGCGGGCGGTATGGGAAGGGTCACTTGCCCGCCTTTATAATTCAGGCGGATATCCCATTCCGGGCAGGGATAGGCGGTAATCAAGAACGACAGCGGTTCGAAGGGGATATCGGGCGGCAGTTTGGAGTGAAAGTGATTTACCGTCCCCTGAATGAATTCCGTGTTTCCGCTGTTTTCCGAGAGCGCGTCGTAGATTTCGGTGATCCGCGCGATGCTTGAATAGGGCAGGAACGCGGCGCGGTAACCGGCGAATTCGAGGCGCTCGACAATCGCTTTTCTACTGTCTGCGTAATGATTACTTATCTCGGCCACAGGTTTATCCTCCTGTTGTATGATCGCGCGTTAAACCGCCCTGTCAATCGGTCGGGGATGGAACACCGAGCCTACTCATAAAGCTCATCCACGGCCAGCTCCGTCACGGCCCCGCCCGCGGACAGGCTCTCCGCCGTCACCCTCAGCATGTTGTCCTGCCCCACGCTGAAGATGACCTTGACCTTCTCCTGCCCCCTGGGCCCCTGCGGAATGCCGCGCAAAGACGTCCCCGCCAGGCGCTTCATGCCCTCCTGATTGACCGTCGGAGTTTTTTCCGCCGGCTTCGGGGAGGTGCTCTCGTATACGATTATGGCCATGCTGGACACGTTGTCTAAGTTCGTCGTCAGAAGCTCCGCGGCCTCGACCGTAAGCCCTTCCTTGGGGATATCCGCGCCGCCGGGCACGATCTCCATGAAGCGCCGGCCGGCGATCTCGAGCCCGAGCGGGTGTATCGTCTTTTCGCGCACGACCGGCCCCTTGACCGTCGGCATCATTATCATGTTGCAGTAGTAAGCCGCGCCCTCGGATATGCTTAGCGCCGGGCTGATCTTCGATTTGAACGGCTCCTTGCCGAATTTTTCTGTGATCCTCTCGCTTACCCCTGTCAGGGCGGAGCTTCCGCCGACGAGGAAGACCTCGTCTATGTCCGCCTCCTTAAGGCCGCACGCCGCCAAAGAGCTGTCCACGCAGGCGAGCGTCTCGTTTATCAGGTCCGGGACGGTCTTGCCGCGGAACTTCTCGTAGTCCTCCTGGCCGTCGCCCAAGGCGTTCACGCGGGCGTGGGCGAGGAAGTCCTCCCTGGATACCTCCATGTTGATGTTCACGATCTTCGGCTCCTGGATCAGCGGGGCGAGGACGATCTTCGCGCTCTTGGCCTGGGAAAGCCGCTCCTTGGCCTGGTTCGCGGCCTGCTGGAGGCGGACGATGGCGACCTTTTTCTGCCGCCTGGACACGCCGTCGTCGGCGTTCTCGTCGAACAGGTCTATATTGCCGTCCGTCAGCTTCTTGAACTCCTCGTAGACCAGGTCCATCATGATCTTGTCGACGTCGTTCCCGCCGAGGCGGTTGTCCCCGTATGTGCTCAGGATCGAGATGGACGGCTCGCCGCCCTCTTCGATCTTTATCTGCAACACGCAGGCGTCGAACGTGCCGCCGCCGAAGTCGTAGACCAGCACCTTTTTGTCCTTGGTCTCGCTCACGGCGTAGCTTATGGCCGCGGCGGCCGGTTCCAGGCGCAGGTAGACGCTGCTCTCGTCGAAGCCCGCCAGCACGGCGGCCTCCTTCGTCATCTTCTTCTGCCTGTCCGTGGAGTTGGCCGGGACGGTTATCACGCAGCCCGAAAACGCGCCCGCCAGGCTCAGCTCGTCCTGGGCGTACTCGTCGGCGCGCTGTTTTAAGTATCCGAGTATCTCGCCGGCGATCTGCTCCGGCGTGAACACGTACTCCTTTTCGTCCACCAGAAGAGTGATCTTTTCGTCGCTGCCCAGCAGCCGCTTGACTGACAGGACGGTGCTCATTGGGTAGATAACGGCCGCCTCTTTGGCCTGTATCCCGAACACGCGCGCGAGCTTGTCGGGGTCTTCCGGGTCGGCCTCCATCTGGATCGCCGTGGGAAAGATGCAGCCGCCGTCGATCGGGATGGCCTGCGCCTCCCCGTCCTTGAAGTTGAAAACGCTGACGACGGAGTTGGTCGTCCCGAAGTCGACGCCCAGGAAAAGGCCGCGTTCCGTGTCAAGACCTAAAGTGCCCATAGATACCCTCCTCAAGATAAATTCATGGGTTTTTCGTATTCCTGCCGCGCTTTTTCGTCGATGATCAGCTTAACTATCATTTTACGCGCCAATTCCGGGTCCGACTTGTTGGAGTCAAAAATGCTGAGCGCCATTTTGAGAACCGCGTCAAACTGCTGGTTGGTCATGCACTCCTCTCCTTTCGCCATAATTGTTTCAGACATGGCCGTCACGCTCCCTTTGTCCCAAAAGTCATATTCATACGAATCTCATACGATCCTCGCGTTCACGCTCTTTTTCTCCCTGACCATTCCCGCGATGATTTTCTCCGCCTGGTCGTACCTGAACATCTGCTCGTAGACGAGCGCGTTGTTTATCGCGAAATACGGGTCATCGGAGTCCTCGGCGATGTACACGCCCGTGTTTTTCACGGATTCCTCCTTAGTGGAGACGCTCCCGGTGGGAAGCGTCTCGCTGAAATGATAGCTGACGCTCTCGCCGTAAAAATGCGGGATGACGCACAGATAGACGCCGAACCGGATATAACGCATCTTCTTCGTCCGGTATACAGCCTCGTCGTCCACCTTGTAGCACAGGCGCACGTCCTTGCCCGGGAGGCCCCGGTAGAGAAACGCGCGGTTTTTCTCTATATACGCCGACGCGCCGGTTTTGTCTCTGTTCCCCTGGAAAACCGGGAAAAGTATCCCGAGCTTTTCCTGCTCCGCCAAGGCGTCCGCCAGAATCGCCTCGGAGCGGAAGGTGGTTATGCCGTGGGTCAGGTACACGTGCGACAGGGCGACGGCCAGGAGCCAGTCCCCGCCCTCGTCGTAGAGTTTTTCCAGAATGAGCAAGGTTTCATACGACGGGCGGACTTTGTTCACGATCATCTCATATACGCAGTAGTACGCGTATTCGCCTACCGCCGGGTCGCCGGGGCTGTTTTTGAACAGGCGGCCGAACACCCGCTCGGAGCCGGCGTCGAAGCCGCGCGTCTGGACGCTTTGACGCAAAATCATCGCGTCCAGTTCAGGCTCCGGAAAAGACGCCGCGGCGAGGACGCGGCTCAGTTCCTGCCACTGCGCCCGGCTGCCCGCGTAGTGCCCCAGCGCGAGTTCCAGAAGCCGCCTGTCGTACCAGTTGCGGATCAGAAGCCCGTAGGCCGCGCCGGCGGCCGCGCGGACGGCGGCGGGGGATTGGCTCTGCGCGATCTTCTCCGCCGCGTGGAAGAGCGCCCTGTCGGACAGGAGGTCAGCCTTCCCTGCCACGATCCCGCCCGCCCGCTCCCACTGCCCGGCGTTGACGAACACGGCCAGCATCCTCTCGATCCGTCGGCCGTCCAGGAAGTTTTCGTCCGCCGCCGAGTAATAGGCCAGCGCCTCGTCATACCGCGCCCCGTCCTGCATAATGCCGCCCAAAACGGCGTTCGCGGAGCTTTTCAGGGGAGCGGAGGCTAAGCCGCTTTCCAGCAGCGCCGTCAGGACCGGAACGGCCTTTTCGGGACGGATTGCCGCGCCGGAGGCCTCGCCTTCCAGGATCTCATTCCCCAACCGCGCCAGGAGCGGGAACATCCGCTCCCCCTCGTCGAAAAAGCTCCAAAGCAGGCCGGAGCCGGGGTTTTCGAGCATGGCGGTCACGGCCGGGACCTCGCCCGACACGCCGCGCCCGCCGCCGGTCAGGCATACGCACGTAAAATCCCGGCTTGCCGCCAGGACATAGGCGGCGTTTTTGCCGACATCGTACAGTTCCGGCTCCGCGCGCTCCTTTTCGTACACGAGCAGCCGGGTGACCTTGCTTTCCGGGTCCGCAAACCGGACTTCATAGAGGAACAGGGCTTTTTTCAGCATTTGCCTGGCGCGTTTAACGAGGCCTTGGACGCGGAGCCTATCCGCGCCGTCCGCCCCGCCGCCCGCGGCGAAGAAAAGGTACACGCTGTTGAAATGCCGGCCCTCCAGGCCGTTTTCCAGGCAAAACGCGCCGAACCGGAGCATATCGTTCCGCATAGCCACGATAAACTCCGCGAGCCTCGGGTCTGTCAGAATCAGATGAAAGACGAACGCCCTGAGGCCGGCGTCCGTCTCGGAGCGGGCCGCCGGGGATTTCAGGTAGTTTTCCATCGTGTACCTGCCAATGTCCTCCGCGCCGTTTATCCGGGACGCGCGGATCAGGCTCTCCGGCAGGCCCGGCGCGGCGATCTGCCTGTCCTCGGCCTTTTTGTAGGCCGCGCGGGCCTCCTCCGAATAGTCCCTCGCCCCGATGTAATACGCGCATAGCTTCCGGAGCAGGTCGGGATGCGGATAGTCCCGCGCCAGAAGGCGTCCCGTTCCGTCCGCGAAAAATTCCGGCTCCACGCAGTCCGTAAAGCGGGAGACCGGGCGCAGGTCCGCCCCGTGGGCAAGCGCCCACAGCAAAAACGGGCAGACCAGCGGGTCGGAAGGGCTCGCCCCGTCTCCGTAGAACCTCCAGAGGGCCGCGTACAGGAAAGGGCTTGCGCAGCCGCGCCTGTAGCTCTCCAGAAGGTCGGCGAAGGCGCTTTTCCTGTCCCCCGCCTCCATATGCAGCATCGCCGAGGCCGCGTAGAGCACGGGGTGCGCGCCGGCAGCGGCGGCGAGGCGCTTCCTCGTTTTCCCGGCGTTTCTGACGCGGCCGTCCCGCCGCGACTCCAGGTACGCCTGCAAAAAAATCAGCGCGCCGTGGTACAAAGGGGCGCTCTGCCTGAAAAAAGCGCGGTATCGCAGGGCCGGATACAGCTTTTCCGCGGCGCGCGGATAGTCCCCGCTCTCTATATGGACGAATACGGACATCAGCAGCAAGGGCGCGCTGACGGGATTCGCGGCCAGGGCGTCGTTCAGGAGCGCCTCCGCTTTCAGGAGGCCGCCCGGCCTTTGGCCAAGCGCGCCCTCGAGCCAGCATCCCGCCGAAAGGGCCAAAACGTCGGAGGTCCTGCCGTATTTCCGGCAGCGGCTTTCGAGTTTTTTGAGGTTCATTACCATTCTCCCGCCGTGATTTTGAGCCGCTTCCGGAAACGCCCGTAACCCGTGTTCGAGCGGACCTCGATCACAGCCTCCACATAGGGCTGTTTGCGCACGACAGTCTGAGCCGCCTGAAACGCGCCGAATTTGACCTGGAAGGGGATGTCGGCCCTCTCGCCGACCAGGAACTTCACCCCTGAGAACCTGACGAACGCCTCCTGGGGGACGACCTCTATCAGCAGGTCGCCGCCGGTGTTGTTCACGATCGCGAGGAACCCCTCGTCGTCCATGCCGAAGAACTCGCGCGAGAGGCGCGCTTCCAGCGGCGGCCGCCTGCGCACGGTAATCTCGGCGGAGAGCCCGCCGTCTCCGACATACAGCCGCTCCGCGTCCCAGGACGGCTTTACGGTTTTGGGGTCGACGGTGAACCGGAGGGCGGCGGCGTCCCCGCCGCCGAAGTCCGAAGCCTCAGCCGATTTTTTAACGCTAAGCCAGGGGACGCCCCTCTCGGCGCGCACCGGCGCGTCCAGATAGCCCCGGCCCTCGCGCTCGAGGGGCAACGAGCCGCGGACCGGCCTGGAATCCCCGGGGTTAAGCTCTATCTCGAAGCTGTTCTCCTTAAGATATAGGACGGTTTTGCTTTTCAGACCGGATATTACCAGATAATTCTCCAGGGCCCGCTCCCTGTCCGGGTCGCCGGCGACCGTCTCATAGGCCCTTAGCGGCTCGCCCGCGCCGGATAAAAAGTCCCTGAAATCCGGGCCGGAGAACAGTTCCGCGGCCCTGGCAGGATCATTTAGGGCATAGGCCAGGAAATCCGCCGGATCGGCGATGGCCGTTCCGTCCGCGGCCTTTATGCCGGGGCCCGTAAACTCTGCGGTCACTGGGATGACCAGTTCGCCGCCGTTCGAGGTGACGACCGCGTTCGCGCGTATCCTGCCGCCGGGGCGGCTGACGCCCGGCGAAAGCCTGTACCTGACCGTGACCTTGTTCCCCTCGAATTCGCGCGGGAAAAAGTCCAGACAGTCCGCGCCGGAGGCCACGCTCCCGGAGAGGAGCCCGCCGCCGGTGTTTTTCAGGGTTATAGAACCCTCGCAAACCGCGCCGGCGGGGGCGCGGAGGGCGATTTCCCCCGCGTCCGCCGACAAAACCGGCGCCGGGTGTTCGAAACGCTCGTCTATATCCAAATTGATCGTCCTTAATTTTTTGATTGCATCTCGTCGAATCTCATGTTCATCCGCTCGTTCATGTTCACTATCGCGCCGGTCTGGCTTTGGCTCTGCTCGCTCATCCGCTCGAAAAGCTCCTGGAGCCTGGCGATCAGCTCGCCGTTCCCGGCCGTGAGCCTGGCGATGTTGGCCCGCAGCTCGTCATTCAGGGCGGTATAGGCGTTCTGCACGTGGAACTCCAGCATCCCGCCGAAGCTGTCGCCGATCTGCCGGGTAAGCTGCTCCAGCCCGGTTTCATACTGCTGCAAAGTCGCGTCCAGAGCCGTCTGATTTTGCTCCACAAATTTAAGCTGGCCCGCGACGGCTTCCGACACGGCCTTCAGTTCCCCGAGGCCCTCCAGGAAAGCCCGGCCGGCGCGCTCCAGGGCCTCGGTCTGCTCCGTCTGCCGCTTCAGCAGCTCCGCCGTGCGCCCGGCGCTCTCGACGGCCTTTCCCGCCGCCTCGCCGCCCGCGGCCTGGAGCGCCGCGGCGGAGGAGATCGCCCCGGCCCAGTCGCTAAGAGGTTTTTTCAGAACGTCGCCGTAGGAGGCTAGCTTGTTCACCGTGTTCTCCATCCCGGCGGACAGATCCCTGAGGCTCTTTTCCAGCGTTTCCGAGACCCCGGCCTTCAGGCTCGCGACGGACTCGCGCAGGACCTCCGTCTGCCTCGCCGCGGCCGCGCTCATCTCGGCCTTTAGTTTCAGCAGCACCGAACCGGCGTCCCCCGCGTAGAACTGCCCTATCTCCCGCTCCACGTATTCGACGAGCTCGGCCGCGAGCCTGCGCTTTGCCGAGTCGAAATCAAAAACGGCGGCGAACAGGCGAAACAGCAGAAAGGCCAGCACGGCGGAAAGCCCGTAGGCGAACCTGAAATCCCCGAAAATCACGGCCAGCGCCGCCCCCGCGACCGGCAGGCCAAGCTCCGCGTCCCTGACGAACGCGCCGACGCCGTCGTAACTCCAGCCGAGCAAAGTTATTTTCGCCAGGTGCTTCCCGACGATGGCGTCCAGGTGCACGCCGGCGACGTTCTTTTCGGCGGTCTTGATATAGTCCGCCGCGACGGAGCGCAGAAGCCTGTTGCGGAGCTTCTCGAGCTCCGCGCGGGCGGCTATGGGTTTCGCTCCGAGCCTGAAAAGGGACAGCCGCGCCTGATAGCCCGCGCAGACCGCGATTCGCAGGAACACGACCAGCGCGAATATCACGGCGTAGCCGATGAAAATGGCCAGGTTGTTGGGGCCGTAGTTCAGGCGGTCAAAAAGCTGGCTGAAAAAATCCGTCATTGGCGTCACCCGTCGTCAGACATAAAAGGCCAAAACAGCGGCTTGGAATTATTATACATTAGCTCATGGGAAAATACAACTAAACGGACGGGGGACGCGCACACCGGATCGCGCGCCGAGTCCGATTTCCGTGAATCCCGCGACAGGCAGCGCCTGTAAACCGCGGCCCTCTTTTGCCGTAAATTTGCCGCGCCCGCCGCGCGGCGTTCCATTGATTTTTTCCGCGCGCCGTGTTAGATTGTTATACCGGAGTGCGAAAATATTAGCCTTCTCTGTAGCTTCGCCGGCAAATGTTTTCATACGAATCCCGATTAAAATCTTCACAGTCACGCCTGTGAAGTATTAATCATCGGAATGCGGCGTTCGGGTTTCCGTAGAAACTCTCTTTACGCGGGGGATGCGAAGAAATGAATCTGTATATTTACGGCCGTTTGACGGAAAACCCGGTGATAAAGAATCTGCTGGCGTGGAGGGAAACCGGCGCGGAATCCTGCTATTACGCCGCCTGCCGCGGGCTTATAAGCGCCCGCGCGGGCCTCGGGGAGCTTATAGCCGCCGCCCTTCTGGAGGCGGAGCCGGCCGGCGGCGTCGAGGCCGTCAGGGCGTATTTCGACCGCGACATAAACGAGATATACTCCGGCCTCGCCGCGTTTGACTGGGACGCGGCCTGCGAAAAAAGCGGTCTGCTGCCCCTGCCGGATTTCGCGCCGGGCGGCGCGGGCGCGGACGATTACCGGACGGCCGCGGACGGGCTGGCCGGCGCCGGGAGCGCGGCCGCTTTCGGAGAGATCGTCGCCGGTTTCTTTCGGAAGTATGCCTGCGCCGACGAGGCGAAATTCGCGGCCTTCAGCTGGAAAAACGGCCGCCTCGCGGGCGTTCCCGAGCCCGACGGGATATCTTTCGGCGACCTGGCGGCCTTGGGCTACAGGAAGGACGTGCTCGTCGGCAATACCGCGGCCTTTACCGAAGGCCGCCCGGCCCAGGACATTCTGCTCGCCGGCGCCAGCGGCACGGGAAAATCCTCGTGCGTCAAGGCTGTTTTCAACATGTTCCGGCCGCGCGGCCTTAAAATCGCGGAGCTTTTGAAGGAGGACGTCTCCGAGCTTCCGGCGCTCATGGAGGAAATAAACAAGAGGAAAAACCGGTATCTCATATATATCGACGACCTGTCTTTCGACGGATCCGACGCGGACTTCAAGGCGCTGAAGGTCGCGCTGGACGGCCGGGTCGGAAAGCGCCCGGCGAACACGTTGATTTACGCCACTTCCAACAGGGTCCATCTGGTCCGCGAGTCGTGGAAAGACCGCGAGGCTGTTCAGGACATACACGAGAACGAGACGATGCACGAGAAAATGTCGCTGTCCGAGCGCTTCGGGATCCGCCTATACTTCCAGTATCTGACGCAGCCGGAGTATCTGGAGATCGTAGCGCTGCTGCTCGAAAGGCACGGCGTCGAGTTCGGCGAGGCGGCCGCGAAGGAGGCCGTGGCGTGGGAGCTGCGGGGCAACGGCCGTTCCGGGCGCACCGCGAAACAGTTTGTGACGGATTATCTTTCGCGGTTCGTATAATACGAATCTCAGATTAAAACTTCACAGGCGTGACTGTGAAGATTTTAATCGGGATTCGTATAAGCGCGCGGCGGGCGCGGGGCCCGATCGGGATCCCGCGCTGTTTTTCAGGCAAAGCGGCCGATGAACGAAGCGCCGCCCGGCGCGGCGGCCAGGCGAAAACGAACTGTAAAAACGCCCATGGGAAACGCATATAACACATGTCAGGTTAAATACTAATAAAATAAAAAATTCCAAGGAGGCTTTCACATGAAACGTAAACTAATGGCAACCCTGCTCGCGCTGGCAATGGCGCTGGCAATGCTCCCGGCAACGGCGTTCGCCGACATATCTTCGGCAGCGGTGTCAACCGCGGCAGGTAATCTTGTCCTGCGCTTAAACAAAGCGCAATTCGACCCCGGCGAGAAAATTATAGCTTCGGTCGACGGCATTACCAAGAATTATGAGGACGACATTTATCTTTGTGTATTTCTGTGCAACCCGAGCGACCCCATTGATAAATATATAGACTATTGGTGGATCCGCGGCACGGGCTCTGCCTACCGTGACGACATAAGCGCCCCGACAACGGAGGGCAAATACGAGATCCGCCTGTTCACAAACGGCGATGCTCCCTCACAATCTACACTAGTTTCAAAGATTGAGATTAAAGTCGGCAACACGGGAACAGATATGCAGATGAGCCTGAACAAAACGGATTTTGCGGCGGGCGAGACTATGGTCGTCACCCTGACCGGCGTCACACAGGCGGATGCGGAAAAAGAGCCTTTGGTGGCGCTGTGCAATCCCGGACAGGCGCACGGGCAATACGCGGATCCGAATTACTATTGGTGGATGACGGACGGCGGCCTCGGCACGAGGCAGCGCAACATCACCGCGCCGAACAAAAACGGCGCTTTTGAACTGCGGCTTTACGCAAACGGCAACAATGTTGCCGCCGCGTCGTTTGTTATGAAGATAGACATTACGATTTCCGGCGCGTCCGCGAGTTCGGG
>WQUN01000139.1 GCA_009782085.1 Bacillota bacterium | reverse complement strand
TTCACAAAGGCGGTGCGTTCTAACGGACGGCAACGAAATTCACCGCGGCGTCACGATCGCGCAGATCGCCAGGATGGCCGGCGTTTCGGTCGCGACCGTTTCCCGCGTCATCAACGACAGCGAGCTTGTGGAGGGGAAGACACGCGAGCGCGTGAAAGAGGTCATCACACGGACCCATTATGTTCCGAACAAGCTGGCGCGCGGCTTGGTGCGGCAAATGAGCAAAACGATAGGGCTGGTCGTCCCGGACATGTCGAACCCGTTTTTTTCGAATATTATCCACGGCATAGAAGACGTGGTCACGCCCAAGGGCTACTCCATGTACCTGTTCAACTCGAATTTCGACCATGACCGGGAGAACTACTTCCTTGAGGAGATGTCCCAACGGCGCGTGGACGGCACTATCGTCAGCAGCGCTTTCCTCCAGAACGTTCCGCTTATCCAGCGCCTGAACAACTACGCCATGCGCATAGTCTGCATCCAGACGCACATCGACGGCATCGACTGCGTAAACACGACGGATTACGAGGGTATGCGCAAACTTTGCGGGCATCTGCTCGACCTGGGCCACAGGAAAATCGGGTTTGTCTGTTTGGATTTCCGCGTGAACAGAAACCGCGTCGAGGCCTATAAGGATTCTCTCGCGGAACGCGGCATCCCTTTGGATCCGCGTTATATAAGGGAAAACACCAAGCGGATATACTCGCTCAATCCCGCCCACGACATGGCGCGGGAATTGCTGGACCTCCCCGACCCGCCAAGCGCTATCATGGCGCACAACGACTATCTCGCGTTCGGGGTTTATCAGGCGGCGCGGGAGAAGGGCCTGAAAATCCCGGACGACTTGTCGGTGACCGGCTACGACGACCTTACGCTTTCGGCGCTTGTGGATCCCCCGCTGACGACGGTCAGCCAGCCGGCGTACGCAATGGGGGAAGCGGCGGGCGAACTGCTCCTGAAAAGCCTGTCAGCGCCTTCCCCGCGGGAAAACGTCCGAAGGCGCGAGGTGCTCTTTGACACTTCCCTGGTTATCCGCGGCTCGACGGGAGTTCACGCCGGCCTTTCCTGCTGTTCAACTTAAAAAGGCCTGTCGATCTGTCCCCCTGATGGGTCTTAAGATTCTTCGCTTCGCTCAGAATGACAATGCGGCTATTTTGCGGTTGAACGGTTATAATTGTAACACCTGAAACAACAAAATTTACACAAAAATGTATACGTTTACAATTTTAAGCGGCTTACCGCCGCGTTTTTTTAAGGAGGGATAACCTATGAAAACGGCTCTGGTCATTTGCGACAACCACATGGACATCACCTGGAGGCGGTGTTTCGAGGATCATTTCCGCTACAAGGGCACGGTAGTGCGGCCCTACGCCCAGATCGAGGGCGCGCTGTTCGACAGCTGGATCGATATCGCCGGGCGGTCGGGGTGCAAATACGCCGTGGAACAGTCCATGACCGTCAAGGAATACCTGAAACGCAACCCCGACAAGCGGGAGCGTTTCCAAAAGCTGGTCAGCGAGGGGAAAATCGAGCTCCTGGGCGGGGGCGAAACCATCATTGACTACAACATGGCGTCCGGCGAATCCATAGTCAGGAACCATATGTACAGCATTTTATACTACTTAAGAGAGTTCGGCGCGCGGCCGAACGTGGGCTGCGCGACGGACACCTTCGGCCTCAGCGCGCAAATGCCGCAGATCTTCAGAAAATTCGGCTACGACAACCTCGCGATCTACAGCCGCGTCTTCCAGGACGCGAAGCCGTTCTGGCGCGGCCTGAACGGCGACCTCATCTATATACAGTCCGACTATGACGAGGCCCCGCGGGTGCAGTGCTACGATTACCGCAAATACACCCCCTGCCTCGCCTGCCTGGGCGAAGGCTGCCCCGCGTGCGGGGGAACGGGGATCGATTACAGTACGCGGGTCGGCATCGACGGCGGGGAAAACCTCTCCGGCCCCGCGAAAACGGTGGAAGGCTGCTTCGAGGAAATGTCGCGGGCTGACGCGGAGTTCTTTATGCTCCAGTTTTTTACGGAGGAAGCGGTCGAGAGCGGGCGGTTTCCGGAAATCCTGGCCGAAATGTCAGAAAAGTACGGCATAGCCGTCGAATATGTGACGCATCATGAGTTTATGGAGAAATTCGGGAAGCCCCGCCTGGAGCTGCTGAACGCCGGCGCGGTCCCGGACGGCCTGGTAAACGATTTCACGGAGAGCAAGGTGATTTCCCCGGGCTGTTACGTGACTCGCAGCCGTATCAAACAGGTCAACCGGGAATTGGAGGACTTGCTGCTCTCCGGCGAAAAATTCGCCGTGTTCGCCCGGGATTACGGGTTGGATTATCCGGGAAAGAAGATCGGGCGGCTTTGGAACATGATGTCGTTCCTGCAATTCCACGACGCGATCACCGCCACGCACACGGACGCCGGCTTCCAAGAACTGATGACGCTGGCGCGGGATATAAGGCTTGGCGCTTATCAGATTTACGGCGAGGCGGCCAGGCGCATCGAACGGCATGTGACCGTGGATCCCAAACCCGGTTACCGGCCTTTTATAATCTTCAATCCGCTTAACTGGGATTATGAAAACAACGTTTTTACGGCGTGCCTGACCGCGGATTTGGACGAGGAGATTCCCGGCGTAGAGATTCTGGACGGCTGCGGTAAAAAGGCGGACGTCCTTTCCTTCTCCGAAACGGAGAACAAAGCGGACAAAACGCTGCGCGTCCGCTTTATCGGCCTGTCCGTCCCGGAAACGGGTTACGCCGTATTTTACTGGAAGGCCCTGGACGCGCCCCCGGCCGCGCTTTCGGACAAAACCGGGGACGGATATATCGAAAACGAATTCTACACGGTCCGGTTCGACAAAAAAGGCATTCGGGAAATTTTTGACAAGGAGCTCGGCGAAGCCATAATGACCTGCGGCGCGGCCGATCTGGTTGTCGAGGAGGATTACGGCAGCCCCTGGGAGACAATGGCCAGGCCCGACTTCAGCGAGGCCCTCTGCCGGCGCCCTGGCGCGACGGTCGCCGCGTTTGGCGGCGGCGCGGAGTCCCGGGTCGTCATCCAAGGAAGCTACACGAAAACCAACCGGAAAATATATAAGCTCGACTGGACGCAGACGGTCACGCTCTACAAGGGCGTCCGCAAGGTTTTCATCACCACGGACGCGGACTGGGACACGGCCCAGACGCGGCTGAAAGTCATGTTCCCGCTCGGTTTCAAAACGCCAGGCGACGAGGCCTATTACGACGTTCCGTACGGCGTGCTCAAACGCCCGGCGTACCGGCCCGCCTACGGCACGCATTCCGTGGCGAACGGCGACTGGCCGGCGATCAACTTCATGAGCGCGTACAACGCCGAAAAAGACTACTGTGTGACGCTGCTGAACAGGGGGCTTGCCTCCAACAGGCTCGCAAACGGCGTAATGACGCTGGCGCTGATGCGCAGCCCCGAGGTGCCGGTGTTTACTTTCGATTTTGACGGGGCCCACGACAGGGGGCCGCACCGCTTCGAATACGCTGTCGCCTCCTCGAAGGGGGGTATCGCCGCCAGCCGCGCCGCTCAGGAGGGCGCGGAGTTCAACACCGCGCCGTTCTCGTGCGGGGCGGAGTGCAAACAGGGTTCGCTTCCGATGAGGCATTCGTTTATCCAAAATGAAAACAAGGATATCATCATTACCGCCGTCAAACAGGCCGAAAAAGGGGACGACGTGATCGTCCGCCTCTACGAACCGTACGGAAACCCCGCGTCCGACCGGATCACGGGGCTCGGCGGGCCCGGCGGGACGGATTTCCGGGAGACGGATTTTTTGGAGACGGAAAATGCCGAAGCGGACGCTATCCGGCTCGGCGCGCATGAGATCAAGAGTTACCGCTATCCGTCCAGATAGAAACGCTCAATTATCTTCGAAAGGGTGATCCGGATGAAAGAAAACATGTCCGATCTAAAAAAAGACATCTCCAGCCAACCATTTGGGTGGCGTTTTACGGGGCGGGACGGCGAGTTCCTCCTGCCGGACGCGGAGCGGAACAGCGGCCTCTATTTCCCGCTGGCCAACGCCGCCGGTTTTATGTCCTGCGTGACGCCGACGCTCGGCGGGGACAGCAAGACCGGGCAAAACAGCTTTTATTTGCAGCCGGTGTCGATAGAGGACCTGCACAACAACCGCTCCAGCCGTAATTTCTGGTGCGGCCTGCCCGGGCGGGAGCCCTGGTCGGCGGCCGGGAATTCCGCGTCCCAGCTTTGCCTGCGTTTCACGCCGGAAGCGGAAGAAGTCTCCGTCACCGGCGGCTTTTTATATCATATCGTGACCAGGGTCAGCAAGACGCTCGGCCTGTCCGCGGAAATCGTCAGCTTCGCGCCGGTCAACGGCGACAGGGCCGAACTTATGCGCGTGACGATACAAAACACCGGCGGGACGCCCGTTTCTTTCACGCCTACCGCCGCCATACCGATCTACGGCCGCTCGGCGGACAACCTGCGGGACCACCGGCACGTCACGTCGCTGCTTAACCGCGCGCGCGTCACGGATTTCGGCGTCGAGTCCACCCCCGCCCTCTCGTTCGACGAGCGCGGCCACAAGGTCAATACGCTGTCCTACTGCCTGTACGGCGCGGGCAGCCGCTCCGGCGGCGCGGCCGGCGCACCCGTCG
>WQUN01000138.1 GCA_009782085.1 Bacillota bacterium | reverse complement strand
AGCTTCAGCCTGCCGTTGAACCCGGAGCAACTGTAGAACGCGCCGCTGTTTCCCAGGCTCGTCACGCTGTCCGGGATGATCAGGTCGCCGGTCAGCTTGCTGCAGCCGTAAAACGCGTCCTGGCCGATCGTCAGGATGCCGTAGCTCAGCGTCAGCGTCCCGTTCAGACCGGTGCAGTTCGCGAACGCGCCGTTGCCGATCGTCGTGACGCTGCCGGGGATAACCAGATTACCGGTGAACGACGCGCAGTTCGCGAACGCGTACTGGCCGATCGACGTCACCGTGTCCGGGATCGTCAGCGCGCCGGAGATTTTGTTGTCCCCGTAGAAGGCGTAGTCGCCGATTGTCAGGAGGCCCTGGTTAAGCGTCAGGCTCAGAAGGTTCGCGCAGCCCGCGAAAGCGTAATTGCCGATCCTAAGCAAACCCTCATTAAACGCAACCCCTATGATCGTTGTATTGTTCCGGAAAACAGAGCCGGCGATCTCCGCGACGCCGTCCGGGATAGTTATAACGCCGCCCGGGCCTGAATAAGCAATCAGTATGCCGTCCTGGACGACGAAGTCAGGGTTCGGTTCGTCGGGCGTATCGACATAGTCCCATTCGCAGATAAAGCCAACGCCGCCGGAATACTCGTCCACCCTGCTGTCGTCCCAGGCCCAGCCTCTCCCCGGCCCGTCCATCAGCAGGTAATTTTGCCCGCCCCAGGCGTTGTCCGGCTGGCCGGAGGCCCAATACTCATATGCCCAGGGCTCGCCGGTAATCCAAAGCCAATCGCCCTCCGTTCCCTCGTCGGTTCCGCCCAGCCAATAGCGCGCCAACGAACCGTTTTTCGCGATGCTCTCCGCGAAGACGCGTTCCTCGGAGCTGGTTATAGTCGCCAGGTGTCCGCCGAGGCTCTCGCAATACGCCTTTGCGGCGGACCAGTTCATAGCCTGGTCAAAGACCTTGTAGCTGCAGCCGTTAAAGACCGACTTGTCATCAGGCGCGGTAAGCGCCGCCGAAGAAGGCGCAAAGATTGCAGCGGCGGTCTCTGTATTAACCGCGGACTCCGGCTGATCCGCTTCCGCGGGGGCGACGTAGGAATAGCCCTCCCCCGCGTATGTATCGGCCTCGCCCGAGGCTATCATTTCCGGCAGGCCTATCGCCGGGAAGCCGCCAAAGACGAACGCCAGAACGAGAATTCCAGATATGACTGTTCTGCTCGCTTTTTGTGTAAATTTCATCGCAATCCGCCCCTATTTTAAGTTGTGGTTATTACATATTTTACTCCTTTTCTGAACAATACGCAAACAAATCCAAAATATTTCGCGAAGTATTTCGCGATACCCCTTGACACATAATACATCGTATAGTATAGTATATCGCATAAGGAGGTAATCCTATGGACGCACAGCTAAAGCGCGGCCTTCTGGAAGTCTGCGTCCTGGCGGCGCTAAAAGAGCAGGATTCCTATGGCTACCGGATTATCAAGGACATCTCGCCGCATATCGAAATTTCCGAATCCACGCTCTATCCGATCCTGAAGCGGCTGGAAAGCGGCGGCTGCGTGACGGTCTACCCGACGGAGCACGGCGGGAGGCTCCGGAAATACTACAGGATCACCGAGGCTGGGAAAAGGAGACTGCAGGAATTTCTGGAGGAGTGGAAAGAAGTAATGGCAATCTACGGTTTTATAGGGGGAGGCGCGCAATGACCAAAAAGGAATTTATGGGACGGCTTTCGGCGGCGCTGGACGGCCTGCCGGACAGGCAAAAGGCGCTGGATTTCTATGCGGAGATGATCGACGACCACATGGACGACGGTATGAGCGAGGAGGCTGCCGTCGGGAGCATGGAGCCCGTCGAAACGATCCGAAACCGGACGCTCAGCGAAACGCCGTTCACGGCCATCGTCAGGCAACAGGCGCAGAAGCCGGCGAACGTCCTGGGCACGGCGCTGATTGTTATCGGCTTCCCCGTCTGGTTCCCGCTTTTAGTCGCGGGAGCCTCGGTAATATTTTCGCTGTTCGCGGTACTGCTGTCGCTGCTGGCGAGCCTGTTCGCGGTCGTTCTGTCTTTGGGCCTGGGAGGCGTCGCGGGCGTCGTCTCGGCCATATTCGCCATGCCGGCCAACCCTCCCTACGCTGTGTTTGCCGCCGGGGCGGGGCTGATCCTCATCGGCCTGTCGATTTTGATGTTTATCCCGGCGCTCAACGCGGGGCGCGGCGTCGCGGGGCTCATAAAGCGAATGATGTTCGGGATAAAGTCCGTTTTTGTGAGAAGGAGGGCGCTGTAGATGAAGAGAAAGACAATACTGCTGATATTCGCGGCGCTGTGCATAGCGGTCGGGGTCGCGTTGAGCGGCCTGGCGCTCCATATGGCCGGTTTCGGCTGGAACGGCGCTGGTAACCCGTTTACCGATCCCGGAAACCAAGGCGCTCTCGCCAGGTTTTTCGGGAACGAACTGAAAGAGCGCAAAACCTATGACTTCGCGCCGGAGGAGATCAACTGGCTGATCTTCACGGACACCGACGAAAAAGTGACGGTGCTGCCGTCGGCGGACGTCCTGGCGCACGTCTCTTATTACGAGGGCGCGGGCGAGTATTACGGCATATCGAACGCCGGCGGGCGGCTGGAGATCGTAAAGCACAGCGACAGAAGGTGGTATCAGAACTTCGGTTTTCACTGGAACACCCAGGACACGTCGGTGACGATTGAGATTCCGGCTGAAAAGGCTTTCGCCGGAGGCGCCGAGATAACGACCAGCAACGGTGAGATCGGCTACACGGGCGTCAGCATAAGCGGACCGCTGCTGCTTAAGACGAGCAACGCGCGCATAACCGCCGGCGGCTTTGAAGCGGCGTCGGGCCTGGACGCCATGAGCAGCAACGGCGAGATCGCGCTGCGGCGGATCGGCGGCGGCGCCTGGCGGTTGACCGCGCGCACCTCTAACGCCGGCATCGCGCTCGAGGGCCTCGGCGGCTGGGACGGGATAACCGCGCAGACCACGAACGGCAGCGTCGGCGCAAGCTCCGTCGCCGCGGGAAGCGTCGACCTGGCGACCTCGAGCGCCCGCGTCACCCTCGACGGCGTGACCGCGCGGAGCCTCAGCCTGACGACCTCGAACGGCGAGGTCAATGCAAACGCCGTCGCTGCGGAGAACGTAGACCTGACGACCTCGAACGCGCGTATCGCCCTCGGCGGGGTGGCCGTGACGCAAAGCCTCAGCCTGACGACCTCGAACGGCAGTATAACGGGAACCATAAACGGCAAAAAGGAGGACTTTGGCATAACCAGCGTCACAAGCAACGCGCGCAACAACCTGACGGACAACCCCGGCGGGAAGATACAGCTGGATGTCAGGACCTCGAACGGGGATATAGATTTGAATTTCAGGTGAGTCTGATGGCTACAACATAAAGCCTCTTGTTGACAAAACACTTGGCCGTTCCGCGCCTGACAGCGCGGAACGGCCAAGACCGTTTCCCTGCGAAATCATTTTCATGGCAATGACAAATTGAGGTTTTTAGAAGCTGCGATACCTGTTCACAACGTCAGATATTCAAAGCCTTTGATTTTGACGCGGCTGTGACTTCCTCCGCGGTGATCTCCCCGTCCCTTTCGGAGGACATGTAAATGCCCTCCTGAATGAGCATCGTTTGCAGAGCGATGTCCTTCGTCGGGTAGAGCTCCGTCTTCCCGGCCAGCGCGGCGAGCCAGTGATTCATGGAGCCGTCGCGCAGCTTCATTTCCTCCGCGTGCATCTCGTGCATACGGGAGTCGTACCCCGCGGTGTTCACCAGCGCGTTCAGCTCCAGGTCGCACATTGTCGTGTAGAAACCGAAAGGTTCGATCCGTATGCCGCCGTCCGTACCGAATATGCAGCTTTCCTCAAAGGGGTTCATGTGCACGGCCCAGCTCTCGAGCACGTCCATCGTCAGCCCGCCCTCGAAACGGACGAGGCCCAGGCCCAGTTCCTCCACGTCGAAACCGCTCGACCTGACCCTTTCCGGGTCGGCGTTGTTGAGTTCCCGGTAGATTTTGCCGCTTACCTTTTGCACTTTTGGCATATTCGTCAGATACAGGAGCTGGGATATGTGATAAACACCCATGTCGAAAAGCGCGCCGCCGGCCGCGACGGACTTCTGCGCGAACTCGATCGCGCCGTAGCCGTCCACCCACGGCCGCCCTCTGCGGCGGTAGCCGATGGAACGCATGTGGTAGATCTTTCCCAGCTTGCCGCCGTCGATGAGGTTCTTCGCGGCGCGCGCGTTGGGGTTGTAAATGAGGCCGAGCTGTATGTGGAGCATCTTGCCGCACTCGTTCGCCGTGTCCACCATGAGTTTCCCGTCGGCGTAGGAACCGGCGATGGGCTTTTCACAGTAGACGTGCTTTCCCGCGCGAAGCGCCGCGATTGCAGCGGGGGCGTGCAGGTTGTTATGCAGGCAGACGCTGACCGCGTCGATGTCGTCGCGGGCCAGCAGATCGCGGAATTTCGTATACTTATTCGGTATGTGATATTTTTCGCAGGCCGCGTCCAGGCGGTCCTCGCGGATGTCGCAGGCCGCGACGATCTCCGCGCCCGCCGCTTCATATTTCGGGAAATGATTCATGTGGGAGATCTGGCCGCAGCCGATGACGCCCACCCTGATTTTTTTATCCATTGCTCGCGGCCTCCTCGCTAAGTAAATCCGCGATCCCGCGGCGCACCG
>WQUN01000137.1 GCA_009782085.1 Bacillota bacterium | reverse complement strand
TCCAGAAATAAACTGATCAAATATTTTTTTGAAACGCCGTAGAAGCGTTCGTCGTTTCAAAAAAATGTGCATGTTATTTCTGGACAGTTCCTAAGCCGCGGGCGGCATAAAAAAAATTTGTTTCCGTTCGACAAATTAATGCGTATTGCCTCTTGATTTTATTAATATATTGGCATATATTAAACTGAACGAGATACATGGGCGGAGCCGCAAAGGCAATTAATTCCAAAATAATTATTTTTAGGAGGAATGACATGAAAAAGACTATCATCGAAGCGCACAAATCATCCATCGGCGGCTTGCAGGCGAACATCGCCGTGCTGGTCATGTTCATCGCGATGGCCGTCGTCTCGTGGATTTGGCTGCTGGGCTGGGTGGCGTGGGTTGTGCCGCTCGTGTTTTTCTTCATGGAAAAAGAGAGCAAGTTCGTCAAATTCGAGGCGGTTCAGGCGCTCGTGCTCGGGATCGTCAACGCGGTCATCCAGATCATTTTCAAGATTTTCTACTGGATATTGTTGCCCAGGGACTGGTACAGTTCGCTGCGCTATCTGAACGGCGGTTTTGGCACGTTTGCGATTTTTTCAGCGCTCGCCACGATCGTCAGCATCATATTCTCGCTGATCGTCCTGTATGTGGTTTATCAGGCGTTCCGCTGGAAACAGATCGAGCTTCCGGTCATCGGCCCGATCGCCGAAAAGACGAGCGCCAGGCTTAACGCGATGAAATGAGCTCTGACGTTTAGGGAACATAAATCTACGCGCAAACTCGGGAACGGGCGGCTTATGCCGTCCGTTTCCTATTTGAAAAAACCCCGCGGCCGTCTCCTTGCCCGGGATGATCCCCGGCGCTTTCCCGACCCGGGGCTCGCTTTCGTCATTCCGCCGGCGGCCGCGGGGTCAGGACCGTCATTTCTGGGCTTTCGCGGATGGGAGCGGCTCAAACATACAAAGAGAATAAGATTAATGAAACTATTTGTATATAATATGAGATGCTGCAAATACTACAATCAAACGCGGGAAGCGGCGTCGCCGATTGTACCGGACGCTGAAAACATTTGCCGACGACGGCGTCGGAGGAGGTAAATGTCTTCATACTCCGGTATATCCCCGTCCAATCCACAGGAGGGAGAAATCCGTATGCCTAACTTGAGCCACTCGGAGCTTAACAACATTCGGGAGGTCGTAAGCTGCCACCAGAATGTCGCGAACAAGCTCAACAGCTACGCGGGCCAGTGCCAGGACCAGAACATCAGGAGGATGTTCGGCCAGGCCGCCCAGGAGGCGCATAAAAGCGCGCAGCAGCTAATCCAGATGATATAGGAGGAAAACGTCAATGCAGGAAAAAGACATGGTTTTGGACATATTGTCCGGCACAAAGGCCAGCATCGGAAGCTACGCGAAGGTCATAACCGAGACGTCGGACCAGAACCTTCGCAAGACCTTCCAGCAGATGCGGGACGGGGACGAAAAGTTCCAGTACGACCTTTACAACATCGCCAGGGAAAAGGGCTACTACATCACTTCCCCGACGGTCAGCCAGGAGGACGCCAACAAGGTGAAATCCGCCCTGACCCAGGCCATGCCGGCGGCCCACGCGCCGGGATCGGTTTCGCCGGCGATGGGGTAATACAGATCCGATTAATACAAATTCGTAAAAGTCAAGGGTTTTGTTCATGCCTCCAAAACAGTCGTTTCGTTTGAAATTGAGCTTCAAACTTCGCGCAATAGGACAACAGTCGTCTCGCGCTCGTTTTCAGCTCATTTCAAATCGAAACGACTTAAGGGGCTTGCCAAAAGCGGCGATGGCGCTTTACGCAAGCCCCGGTTTTTTACGCGGTCAGCGGTTCGACGCCTTCCTGTTGTACGCCCTCATCGCGAAAACCCAGGCCGCCGCCATGATCCCCGCGCACCAGGCCAGCGCGGCCCAGACGTCGTTCCCGGCCGGCTGTCCCGACAACAGCGCCCGCAAGGAGTTCACGACGGGCGTCACCGGCTGGTATTCCGCGAACTTGCGGATGACAAGCGGCATTGTGGCGGTCGGCACGAAGGCTGAGCTGATGAACGGCAGGAATATAAGCGGATAGGCGAACGCGCTCGCGCCCTCCATCGACGTCGCCGTGATCCCGGGTATGACCGCGAGCCACGTCAGGGCCAGAGTGAACAGCGCGAGCATCCCCGCGGCGGCGAGCCAGCCCAATATCCCCGCGCCCGGCCGGAAGCCCATGATCAGCGCGGCGAGAAAGATTATGACGAGCGTGAGCATGTTGGACGCGAGCGACGCCAGCACATGCCCCCAAAGCGCCGACGAGCGCGGGACCGGCATGGAGTTGAACCGCCGGAATATACCCCTCTGCACGTCCTGGAACATCCGGTACGCCGTATACGATACGCCGCTGGCAACGGCCATCAGCAAAATGCCCGGCAGCATGTAATTCACATAATTGACGTTTTCCCCTATGCTCATTTTCAGCGCGCCGCCGAAAACGTACACGAACAGCAGCATCATCGCGACAGGCATTACCGCGACCGTTATGATCGTGTCCGGGCTGCGCAGGATGTGCTTCATCAGGCGGCCGAAAAGCACGCCGGTTTTGTTGTTCATCTATTAGACCTCCCTTTCTCCGGGCGCGGCTGCCCCGGCCTTTCCGGTTATCGCGAGGAAAATGTCCTCCAGAGACGGCTGCTTTTCGACATATTCGACTTTGGCGGGCGGGAACAGCTGTTTCAGCTCGCCGAGCGTCCCGCAGGCGATTATTTTGCCGCCGTGTAAAATCGCGATCCTGTCGGCAAGCTGCTCCGCCTCCTCCAGATACTGCGTCGTCAGCAAAATCGTCACGCCGCCGCCTGCCAGTTCCCTGACCGTTTTCCAGACCTCGAGCCGCCCCTCCGGGTCGAGCCCGGTCGTCGGCTCGTCCAGGAAGATCACGGCGGGCGTCCCCACGAGGCTCATGGCTATGTCGAGCCTTCGCGTCATGCCGCCGGAATAGGCGCTTACCCGCCTGTTTGCCGCCTCTGTCAGGCCGAAACGCCGGAGCAGGCCGTCCGCCTCCTCCGCGGGATTTTTCACGTCCCGCAGCTTCGCGATCAGCAGGAGGTTTTCGCGCCCGGTCAGCACGTCGTCCACGGCGGCGAACTGCCCCGTCAGGCTGATCGACCGCCGGACTTTGGCCGGCTCTTTCACAGCGTCAAAACCGTTCACGGCCGCCGTTCCGCCGTCCGGCGCGAGAAGCGTCGCGAGGATGTGGATGGTCGTCGTCTTGCCCGCGCCGTTCGGGCCGAGCAGCGCGAAAATCTCGCCGCGCCTCACGTCAAGGTCAACGCCCTTCAGAACCTCGGTTTTAGCGCCTTTATCCCGCGCGTAATAGGACTTTTGCAGGCCCTTCACTTCTATCGCCTTGTCCATTCCGAAACCTCCGGTCTATTTTTTTAATTTCTCCTGATACAGGTCGGCGTAAGTTTTGGAATCCTTGATAAGCTCGTCGCAGAATGCCGCGACATCCTTGCCCGTCACTTCGAGCGCGCCTTTTTTTGCCGCCGCGCCTTCCTCGAAGAGGCCGACGAGCCCGGAAAACAGGGAGTTACCCTCGCTCAGCTCCACGGGGCCGACTTTATACAGATACTTTTGGATCTCTTTGTAAACTATCCGGTAATCCGGCGGGAGAGCCTTGACGCGCGCCGCGTGCGCCCGCCACTCCTTTTTGCCCTCGATCATGTCATGGATGCTCATTTCAGACCCCCCAGCTTTTTCGCGACATTGTTGTTGAGCTGGGCGCGCCACCTGTCGCGGCAGGACTTTGCCCCTTCCCGGTCTGTCAGGGCCGAACAGAAGCCCTCGATATCCCCGCCCAAAGCCTCCTGGACGCTCTCGCCGTCCGCCGCCGTTTCCTCGAGCAGCCCGAGCACGCCGTCGAAAATCGGCGTGAGGTTGCGGCCCGTAAAGTCCGAATGCGGCATGACGCAGGCCTTGATCTGTTCCCATGCCGCCTGATAATCGGCGGGCAGCTTTTTGGCGCGCGTTTCAAAAGATTTCCATTCCTTCGCCATGTCGTTGCCCGTGATTTTTTCCAGGAAAGTCATAGTTCCTTCTCCTTTAACTCATAGATTTTCGACGCGACGAACTCCCATTTCTCCCAAAACCTCCGCAGCTCTTCCTTACCGGCCCCGTTGAGCGTGAAAAATTTGCGCGGCGGGCCCATTTCGGACGGCCTTTTCTCGATGTACACCAGGTTGTTTTTCTCCAGGCGGACCAAAATCGTGTAGACAGTGCCGTCCACCACGTCCGAAAACCCGAGGGCGTTAAGCCGCCTGGTTATCTCGTAGCCGTAGGTCTCGCCTCGGCCGATGATTTCCAGGACGCAGCCCTCCAGCGCGCCTTTCAGCATTTCGGTAAGGTTCTCCAACGGCGTCGCCTCCTCTCCTCGCTGTCCTATTATGTGTGACTTGTATGGCGTATTACTGACTACCGGTATATAGTAACACGCAATAGGGAGAATGTCAACAGGGAGACGGGAAAAATATTGGGGAAAATTTTGGGGAAAATTTTGGATTGGAGAGAAATTGGCGTAGTTGGCGAGAAATGCTCTTCACGACAAACGCATGAAAGTATTTCTGCATAAAATTAGAGTTCCTTTTGTTGTAGGGCGCGCCGACCCCGGCGCGCCGTTCCACTATTTGCAATGAATATTGTTGTAAGCTCGGCGCGCCGGGGTCGGCGCGCCCT
>WQUN01000136.1 GCA_009782085.1 Bacillota bacterium | reverse complement strand
AAAGGGCGTTCGTCAGGTTTATCTGCTCCTCTAGGGCGCTGCCGCGGAGGCCGCGCGTCGACCAGTAGGCCATTTGGAGTATCTCCTTTTTTTGGAAAAAATAAACTTAAAAATTCCTCTCCGTCTCCGTCCCGACAATGTTTTCTTTCGGGAGGGGCGTCAGGCCGTTGCGCAAATCGTAGAAGCAGTTGACGTTATACTCGTCGAAGGAATAGATTCTGCCATGCCCGTCACAGCGCGTGATAAATCCGGGAAAACCGGCGTTTTTAATGACCCGCGTCCCGTCGCAGCCAAATATCCGCGTGTAAGGGTCGCCGCTGGGGCCGTCCCCCTCGAGGTATATCTGTATCAGGCCGTCGCCGGCGTCAAAATCGGCGAAATTCAGGCGCGGGCGCAGATTATCGTATTGCCATGAAGCAGTGTAAACCATGCCGCCCCTCGCCGCGACCTCGATTTCGCAAAGGTCGAAGGTATCCACCGGCACACTGCCATCGTCATACGTCCATGAACAGGAGAAGTACGCCGCTATCCGCTCGTCTGTTCCGTCGCCGTCCAAATCCAAAGAGGCTTTAAGTATGAGGCAGTTTTTGCCGTCTCTTTCGCCGTTTTCCGTTACTATGTCGGCGGGAATATTTGTGTGCGTAGGAGATTCCGCGAGTTCCGGGGAAGTTGTTGGCTCCGGGGAAGCCGTGAGTTCCGGGGAAGCCGTGGGTTCAGGGGAAGCCGTTGGCTCCGGGGCAGTTGTCGGTTCTGCGGAAACCGCCGGAACTGGGGAAGCGCTCGGCTTTACTGCAACAGATCGGGCCGGCGCGGGCGTTTCAGAAACGGATTTTCCCCCGGCGCAAGCTGTCAAACCCGCCAGCAGCAACATAAGAAACAAGGCGGTTCGGATTATTTTCACCGGATCATCCCCAATCATCATCTGGATGACGAAACACAAGATATTTCCATCCCCCCAAGCCGGGGGCGTTTTCCAGGAACCACTCTTCGAAATACGAGAAACCCGCCTTTTCTGCCGATTCTATCACCGACTTGGATTTGTGGAGATAAAAAGCCCGGTTATATGGCACGCCGCCGATTTCCACATAACTCCTTTCCTCGCTGAACCCTTCGCCCTCCCTGAAGGCAAGTAACACATAGCCGCCCGGCTTTAGCGCATTCCTGAAGTTCTTGAATACCAGCGGCAATTCCGCGTCCTCTATATGCACTATAAGAGCGAGCGCGGCGACGCCGTCAAAAAAGCCCACTTCCTTACGGGCAAGCATTCGGCAGTCCGTCACCTCGAAGCGGCAGCCCGGATTTCTTTCCCTGGCGATTTTTACGGATTCCTCCGATATGTCGATTCCGACGACGTCGGCCCCCAGATTTTTCAGCCTCATGCTTTCATACCCAGCCCCGCAGCCGGCGTCCAGAACGCGCGGCCCGCCGGGAAGCAGGGCGACAAACCGCCGGAGCAGCGGGAGCATGGTGTCGTCCGGATACCATTTGTCGGCCCATTCCCGGGCCGTCGCGTCGTAATAGTCTGAGACGCCTTTTCTAAGTTCGCCTGTCATTTTATCGCCCCTGCGTTTATATATCGCTGTGGCATAGATCAATACATGTAAATTCCACTGTTTATGTTAATCAGCGCGTTCTCCGCATTCCTTCTCAAAATCCCCCGCCCCCTCCAGGCGGCGCATGTCCCCACGAACACCGCGTCGAACTCTCCGTCGTCCATTTCCAATAATTGCTCGAGGTCCAGCCTGACCGGCTCAACGCCCGCGGACGCGTTATGCGGGCAAACCAGCTGGCAGATGTCGCAGCCGTAGACCCACGGCCCCATGACTTCCCGCTCCCGGGCCGTGAGTTCGCCGTCCTTCTGCGTCAGCCAGCTCACGCACTTGGAGGCGGCGATCTCGTATCCGCCGGGCGCGATGGCCCCCGCCGGGCACGCCTTGACGCATAGATCGCAATCGCCGCATGACCGGCGGCCCGGCCCGCGGGTAAGAGAGCGTTTTCCCGCGCCGGGAAACGGGCGCTCCCGCCGTTCTTCGGCCGCTGACCAGTTCGCGGTGGCGTGCGCGTCTCCGGCTACAGCCGCATTTGCCGAAGCGGGCGTATACACGGGAGCGGGCGCGTCTCCGGTCCCGGCCGCATCCGCCGAAGCGGACGAATACACTGGAGCAACCGCGCCCCCAACCTCAAACACATCCGTCAAAGCAGACGTATACACGGGAGTGGGCGCGTCTCCTGCCTCGGGTGTATCCGCCGAGGCAGACGCATACGCGGCGGCGGCCGCGTCTCCGGCCTCAAACACATCCGCCGAATCGCACCGCGTCGGCGGAATCTCTATATCCACCAGCATCAGCCCTATATTAAAAAAAGAGCCTTTCCCGGGGCAGATCACGCAGCAATTCTTCCCCTGAAAGCCCAACCCGGCCGTTTTCGCGTACTCCCGCTCCAAAAGCCCCGCGCCGTCGACTTTTATAATATGCCGGAACTCCGCCTTTTCGCCCAACACGCGCGCCAACTCCCCCAGGAGCGACCGGAGCGCCGCGTGGTAGTCGCCCCCGGCGGCCATAGCCGTCATCAGGCCGGTTTTGACGCCTTTACCGGCGCAAAAAGCCGGATCCTCGCCATTCGTCTCCCCCGGAAGGGATCGGAGCTCCACCGGGAGCGACCGGAGCGCCGCGTGATAGTCGCCCCCGGCGGCCATAGCCGTCATCAGGCCGGTTTTGACGCCGTCCCCGGCGCAAAAAGCCGGGCGCTTGTCATACGGCTCCCCCGGAAGGGATCGGAGTTCCCCCGGAAGCGACCGGAGCGCCGCGTGGTAACCGCCGCCGGCCGCGTTTCCGTCCGGCGCGGCCGCCGACGGGGCAGATTCCGCGCCGCCGGTTCCGTCATAAGGCGCGGAATCCCCGCCGTAAAACCTTCCCAGCACAATGACGCTTTTTGCGCCGGGCAAATGCGCGGCGGGGTCGAGCCTCTTCTTTAGGTCCCGGCTGACAAACGGCGTAAGCGCGTTCCTGCGCTCCAAAACGCCCCGCGCGGCGGCGGGCTCCGCCGCCGGGCATATCCCGGCGATACAGCCGTTTCGCCGCGCGAATTCCAGGATTGTATCTTTTAAGGCGCAGCCCAAACTTTCCGCGGCCTCCGGATCTCTGCCGGAAGCGTCAGGCCCGCTCGCGCGGGTTCCGTTTTCAAGCCCCTCAAACTTTGAGCGAGGCTGCCCGGAATCGCAATCCGTCCCTCGCCCGGCTTCGGTTTTTTGAAACGGAGCCTCGCTCACAGCGCCTGAACCTCTTCGTAGCTTTGCAGAGTGCCTATGTCGTAGCATTCCCCGTTCATTATATAGACGTAGACGGGCTTGCGCTTATAGAGCCACTGTGGGAAGTGCCCCGGCGCGTCCGGGTTGTTGCCCTCGGCCAGGTATTTCTGGAAGAGCGCCGCCGTGTCCCGCGTGTAGATGTACGTCGCGAAGACGGCCAGGTCGGAAAGCGGATTCTGCGGCTTTTCGACCAGGCTGAGCACCTTGCCGTCCCCGTCGATCTGCGCCACGGCGTAGCGCTTTATGTCCTCCGCGTCGGCGATGCGCTGGGCGCACAGGCAGTCGCCGCCCTTTTCGGCGTAAAAGTCATACTGTTCCCTTAGCGGGTAAGTGGAGTAATTGTCGCCGGCTATGATCAAAATCTCGTCGTCGATCTTCCCGGCCCCGAGGGTGAACGCGATGTCCCCGATGGCCCCGAGCCTGGTTTCGTTGTCCGTCGTGCCGTCGTCCACGACTGTCACCGGCAAGGCGCGCTTCCCTTCCGCCGCCCATTTCTCGAAGTGCCCCGCGAACTTGTGGTTGGTGACGACGAAGATCCTGTCGACGGCGGGGATCGTCCCGATCTGGTCGACGATGTAGTCGATTATCGGCTTTTCGCGGATCGGCAGAAGGGGCTTCGGCCTGTCCTTGGTCAGCGGGTAGAGCCTCGTGGCGTACCCGGCGGCAAGTATGATCGCTTTCATTTCACATTCCTCCGAATATTTTTTTTATGATATAATCCATTTTTTCCGGAAGCGGGGCAACGAAGCGCGCGCCGTTATGCGCATGGAGACGGCAGCCGGGGGCGAACGCGTCCGGGCGGAACCGGAGCTCCCGGGCGTGGAGAAGCTGGGACTTCAGGCCGAATTCCCCGCGGAACCCGGCGTTTACCGCCGCGTCGCCGTATTTGGCGTCGCCGATTATCGGGCGGCCGATCATGCGCATGTGCGCGCGTATCTGGTGCGAGCGGCCGGTCACCAGCCGCGCCCGAACCAATGTCGCGTCCCATTCCGCGCTGTATTTGAGCGGGGCGTACTCCGTGACGGCAGTCTTATAATCAGACGAACCGGCGTCAAGGGATTTCTCCGAAACGACGGCGCGGTTGGCCTCATCGTCTTTGGCATAAACGCTCTCGCAGACGCCAGGCTCACGGATATCCCCGGAAACCACCGCCAAATACAGCTTTTGCGCCTGTTCCCCGGCGATGGCCCGGCAAACTTCTTGCACGGCGGCCAGGGATTTCCCGCAGACGACTATGCCGCCGGTGTTCCTGTCCAGCCTGTTGCAGAGAGCGGGCGTGAAAGCCGAGCGCGCGGCAAGGTCGTACTCGCCCTTTTCGGCGAGATAGGCCAGAACCATGTCTATCAGCGTCTCGCCCGGCGCGCTGTCTTTGGCGCCGTGGCAGAGGATGCCGGCGGGCTTGTTGAGGATCAGAAGGTTCGCGTCCTCGAAGAGGATCGATTTTTCAAGGCCTGCCTCTGTGTTCCTTGCGGTTGCGCCGGATTTGAAAGCCGCGGATAGCCGAGGGCCGACCATAGGCGTACAAACGCCGGCCTCCCGCAAAGGCGCGCTGTGTGTGCCCGCAAGCGGCGCGGACATGCTTTCGAGCCTCTCCTCCGGCAGGTAGACGCAGATCCCGTCCCCCGGCCTGGTGAGCTCGCTCCCGGCGGCTCTCCGGCCGTTCAGCTTGATCTTCTTCTGCCGCAAAAGCCTGTAAATCAGCGGCGGCGGCGCGGCGGCGAAATATTTCAGGAGAAATTTGTCCAGGCGGCCGCCGGAGTCGCGGTCGGTTACGGTTATTTGGAGCATTTAACTGTGTGCATGTGTACCTCCATTAGTTACCGTTGACATAAAACCTTGTAAATCGTCATAAAAACGAGCAAAACTGACAGGGCAGCGAGTTTTGAGAGTGTCTATATTGCTTTGCTCCGCGATTTCGGTGTATATCTCTCGAATCTCCCTATGCGGCCTCTTGCGATATTGCTCTAAAACGCGTCTCATGACATTTTTGGGATAATTGCTTTTAGAATCATTATCTTTACCCCATATCTTTTCAGGTTCTTTCGGGAGGGCCGGACGTTTCGGCTCGCTTCCGAAAACAGCGGCATAAGCCTGTTTATCGGCTAACAGCCAGCTTTCGACCATTTCTTTTGGCACGATGGCAAGACAAAAATATGTACCTGCATACTTGGAAAGCCATTCTGTGACATTCTTATAAACATCGGCATAACTGCCATCGGCATCCTGATGATATGCGATATGTTTGCAGTTGGCTTTTTTTGCGGTCATAGCCAATCGGTCAACGAAAGTATAACCCGCATGAATCCCACGCCTATTGTCAAGCAAATAGGTTTCATTGCGCAATTCTGATTGGGTTTTCCTTATGACATCAATTTCAGGATAACAGACGGCTTTTCTCATGAACGCGCATATCGGCTCAAAATCCGTGACGCCTTCACAACACATGAATACCTGGATCAATTCTGCTCCTCCTTTTGAGAGGGATTAATCAGGTCCAAAATCTCGTCTTTTGAATAGTTAAGCCACACCTCACCCGGATTAAAGCAGTCAAGGGTATCCCGCATTCCTTCTGTGGCAAACATCGGCTTTGCCTGTATCTGCCCTTCACTGTCCCGCCACATAAAGATAATCTCTTTTTGATCAAAATGGTTTAACATAACCGGGCTGTGAGTTGTGATAATAATTTGTTTGTTATACTCTGAGATGACCGTTCGCAGTAACGCAATTACTTTTTCAGTCAGATAAGGGTTGATTCCGTCCTCAATTTCGTCAAGAAGGATAAACCCGGAATCAGGCATATTGATACCCGAATCTGACAGTTTTGCCTGTTTGATTTTTTCCTCCGGAAGCGAAGCCGCAATCAACCCAAGCAAACGAAGAGAACCGTCGCTTATATGGGACGCTTTGATTTTCGCCTTATTTTCGGGAAAGCTCTCACTGATAAATAAATCCACCCAACCCGGCCGCTTTGTCTCGGTGGTTGTTTTTGCGGGATAGCCTACAAATTCGGAAAACATCCTGTTCAGCTTGCTTTTATTGCCGGCAGACATGCTGTTGATATACGCGGCAAGTTTTTCCCCGCCCATGCCAATATCCCTGACTTCTCCCCGGCTGCTCTTTTCGCGCATCCGATCAGGCGTTAAGAGCTCATAACTGCTGGACTGCGTGAAAAACTTCTTCACAGCGCGTAGTTCTTCGGGGAACCCCGTCTGTGGATCGTTCTCGTCAATAAGTTTTAAATACGACGATTTCAATAAAAATTTTTCCGTATTTTCCAGAATGGGTTTTTCAGTACGTTGTTCAGTAAAGCCACGCCTCAAAATGTATTTATTTGTATTACGATTAAAGAAAAACTCCTGAGTAAAAATCTTGTCGGCCTTTTTATCAATGGTAAATACCCAAGAAATATTTTGGGAAGTTCCATTAATATTCAATCTTAGTCGGATATCGATGCAAACCGGCTTATCATTGAATTGCGATCTTATATCGTCAATCAACCATCCGCGTTCATGCTGAAGATATTCATCAATATCCCGGGTGGCAAAAGCGCGAACTAAATCCAGCGCTTGCAGCACGGAGCTTTTCCCGCAGGAATTGCCGCCAATCAAAACGGTGAATGGCGTGAATTCAAGTTCCAGATGCTTAATTGCTTTGAAATTTTGTATGACCAATGATTGTATCATAAATATCCACCCTGTAGAAAATAATCATTATTGGCATCTTCGCCAACGCACTCCCCGAATTACCCTTAATTCTCCCCGTCCCCGCTGTTCTCTTTGCTCCTCCAAACCAAATACTCATTCATAAACATATCTATATTCCCGTCCATCACGCTCTGTATGTTCCCTATCTCCGCGTTCGTCCGGTGATCCTTGGCCATGGTGTACGGGCAGAACACGTAGGAGCGTATCTGGCTCCCCCAGGCGATGTCGCGGACTTCCCCGCGTATGCCGGTGAGCTTGTTCATCTGCTCCTCCTGTCTGAGCTCGTAGAGCTTGGCGCGGAGCATCTTCATGGCCACGTCGCGGTTCTTGAACTGGCTGCGCTCGTTCTGGCAGGCCACGACGATGCCCGTGGGCCTGTGGGTTATGCGTATGGCGGATTCGGTCTTGTTGACGTGCTGGCCGCCCGCGCCGCTGGAGCGGTAGGTGTCCACCTTCAAATCGTCGGGATTGATTTCTATGCCCACGTCGTCGTCGAGCTCCGGCATGACGTCGCAGGAGGCGAAGGACGTATGCCGCCTGCCGGACGCGTCGAAGGGCGAGATGCGCACGAGCCTGTGCACGCCCTTTTCGCTGCGCATATAGCCGAAGGCGTTCTCGCCGTTTACCTGGAAGGTGACGGACTTGATTCCGGCTTCCTCGCCGTCGAGAATGTCCAGTATCTCGGTGGTGTAGCCGTTTTTTTCGGCCCATTTCGTGTACATGCGCAAAAGCATCTGCACCCAGTCGCAGGACTCCGTGCCGCCAGCGCCGGAGTGGAGGGTGACGATGGCGTTGTTCCGGTCGTACTCGCCGGAGAGCAGCGTGGCGATGCGCATTTCCTCGTACTCTTTCAGGAAAGCGTCCGCCGTTTCCCCGGCTTCCCGGGCGATGTCCCCGTCGTTCTCCTCGTTTCCCAGCTGGCAGAGGGTCACGGCGTCGTCGTACTTCGTTTTCAGCCTCTCGAATTTTTCGATCTTGTTTTTGAGCTGCTTTATGCGCTGCAGGATCTTCTGGCTCTCTTCCTGGTTGTCCCCGCCCCAGAACTCGGGCGAGGCGGTCAGCTCCTCCAGCTCGGCCGCCTTTGCGCGCGCGCCGGCGACGTCAAAGTGAAGCCCCCATTTCCTCGAGTTTCTTGTTGTAGACGGACAGAGACTGCAGGAGTTCGTCCAAAAATAACATTAAATCAGTCCCTTCGGGTTTATATCAATCTTGCTTATATATCCAAGACCGTCGCTATCGTACTTAAACCGCAGCACAAAGTCAAATTTATCAATCGCCGTGCTCAAAAAGAAATCGCGCTCCGGCATAACATCCTGGCGCGCCGCGTCGAAGAACCTCTCGCCGCCCGTCGTTTTCAGCCGCTCTATCCGTTCCGAAATGTCGGTCTTTTTATCCTCCAGCAGGTTTTTTAAGTATTCGGCGCAAAGGTCGTCCTCCTCGGCCGGCAGGATACCGTCGTTCCCCATGCGGACAAGGGAGATTTCCTCCCCCGCGCGGTAGCGTTTGATATACTCCGCGATCGCCCCGGCGTTGCAAAGGCTCCCTGTCAGCACCTCGCGGGCGTTCACGGCGTTCTCCAGCCCCTGGGTCCCCGCGCTGGTCGTATGCACCACGGTTTTGCCCGTAAAATCCACGTTTTCGATCTGCGCGGGCGAATTCCCGAAGTCGAAGCCCGGCAGCATGACGCCCCGCCGCTCGCCGGCCAGGATATAGTCCGGGTTTTTCCGTTTCAGCTCGTAAGCCAGTTCTTTCGACGCGACGGGGATGATCTTTTCGGCGTTGTTGCGCGCCAGATAGCACTCAAAGGAAAACGCGCGGAAAACATCGATGATTACGGCGACGCCGCGCGCTTTTTTCGCTCCCTCTATGAGGCTGTAGACGTTGATCCGCAAAAAGGTCACCCGTATTGCGGAGCGGTCAAGACCGTTCCCCGCAAATTTTTTATGACTGTCCGGTATAATACGAATCTCAGATTACTACTTCACAGGCGTGACTGTGAAGATTTTAATCGAGGTTCGTATCGGACGGCCGTTCGCCCGTTTGCGTCCCGGAAACCGGCGGTTGGAACACCTTTTTCAGTTCGATCCCGCATCCCGGCAGAACGCCAACGGGCACCGCCGTTACGTCCGGATAAAAATACTCGTCGGTCACGTACCTGCTGCCGTTTTCTTCGCTCAGGGTGTGGACCGTAACGGTTTTATACTCCGGGTCCACGAGCCAATACTCCCTAACGCCCGCCTGGAGGTACTGGTAGAACTTTTTGAACTTGTCATGGCCCGCCGTGGACGGGGACAGGATTTCGACGATCAGGTCGGGCGCGCCGTCGCAGCCTCTGTCGTTCAGCTTGGACGGGTCACAGACCATTATTATGTCCGGCTCAAAAACAGTGTCCTTGTTTGCGAACAGCCGCACGCCAAACGGTGAAAAATAAACTTCACACCGCTTTCCTTCGAGAAAATTCCCCAACTGCCTGTAGATAGCCCCCGCAGCATACTGGTGCCATCGGCTGGGCGGCGCCATCATATAAAGGCGGCCGTCTATAAGCTCGGCCCGGACGCTCTCGTCCATATCGAGCCAGTCCTCAAAAGAATAATACCTTTCGCGTTCCAATCGATCCGCGGGTATCGCCATACAAGTCAGTCCTTCCGCCGTATCGGTTCGTTTGCCCACACCCGCCCGGCGGCGTCTGTTCTGTGCCGGACGCGGAAAACATTTGCCGATGACGATAACAGTTCGCCTCTACCGCGCATACTCATACGTCACGGACACGTTCGCGGTTACGGTCAACTTTCCGGTCTGCACGGGCACGTTCCCCGCGGCGTTCGCCACGGAGCTGTTGAGCGCGCCGGTGTACAGCGGCGCGGGGTAGCCGCCGCTTGACTCCGTCACCGAAACCGGGCTGCCGATGGAAAGGTTCAGGGACTTGGCGATGGTCCGGGCCTTGCCGGCGGCGTTTTCGATAGCCAAAGCCAGCGCGTCGTTGTAGGCCGCGCTGTTGTCCAGCACACCGAACTGCACCCCGCCGGCCACGTTCGCGCCGGCGTCCGCCGCCGCGCCGAGCACCGCCCCGACGGACGCGATATCCCGCACGGTCACCGTCACGTTGTTGCTGACGGAATAGCCGGTGATATTGTTCACGCCGTTGCTGTAGTCGTACGTGGGATACATGGAAAAGCCGTCGGTCCTGATGTCCTTCTCGGCGACGCCGGCGGCCTTCACGGCCCCGATGACGGCCGCGATAAGCCGGCTGTTCTCGTCCATCGCGTCCTTCGCGTCCGCGTTTTGCGTACTGACGCCCAGCGACATATAGGCCACGTCGGGATTGATGTTGACCGAGCCCGTGCCGCTCACGTTTATCTCGCCCTTGCCGGCGCCCGGCGCGGCGGAGGTTTCGGCGGCGTAAACGGCGTTTGACGCGCCAGCGCCGCCGGGTTTCAGGATGCCCATGTTCATCAGCCCCACTCCCAGCAATGTCGCGGCCGAAAGCCCGGCTACAGCCAGGACGGCCGGTTTGAAGTTTTTCATTTGAATCTCTCCTTATAAAAATATTCAATGCATTCAGTATTTCGTGATATGCCCGAGGAACTTTTTCAGCGCGTTCCTGTCCGGCGGGCTGATTTCGTCCGGGATGCCGTAGATGTCGAACCATCTTAACTCGGACGTCTCGTCCGTCTCCGGCAGGAGTTCCCCGGAAAACTCCGAACAGATGTACACGGCGTCGACTATATAGACCTCGTCGCCGTTCGGGTAGGTATACAGCATATCCTCTCCCGAGAAAATCCCCAGAAGCTCGAGGTTTCCGGCCACGAGGCCGGTTTCCTCCCTAAGCTCGCGCCTCGCCGCGTCCTCGACCTCCTCGCCTATTTCGACGGCGCCGCCGTGCTTCGCCCAGCAACGGTTGTCTTTGCGCTTCTGCAGCAGCACCTTGCCGTCTCTGTACACGAAAACGCTGGCCCCGACGAAGATGAGCCTGTCGTGCCCGATTTTCCTCCGCATGTCGGCGATGTAGCCGGTCATATAGTCTCTCCTTGCTCAGGCTCAAATACCTGCCGCAAATCGATCTCCAGGCCGGGCAGGACCTTGACGGGGACAACCGTTTCGCCGGTCTCATTCGGGTATATATATCCGCCGACCACGTATTTACCGTTTTCCAGCGTGCAGACCGTGACGGTGCTGTCCTCCGGGCCTATGATCCAATATTCCTTCACGCCGGCCTGAAGGTATTGGTTGAGCTTTATTATCTTGTCATAGCCCGACGTGGAGGGCGACAGAATCTCCACGACCAGATCCGGCGCGCCGTCGCAGATTTTGCCATTCAGCTTCGAGCGGTCGCAAACCACCGACAAGTCGGGTTCAAGGATCGTATGCCTGTTTTTGAACAGCTTCACTCCAAAAGGCGCGGGAAATACCCTGCATGGTTTGCCTCTTAAAAATGTGTGAAACTGAGTCCCAAGCTCCATCAGTATCTCCTGATGCCTTTGCGAAGGCTCCGCCATCATATATATACGCCCGTCGACTATCTCGGCGTGCACGCCGTCGTCAAAATTGAGCCAGTCCTCGTAGGTATAATATTTTTCGCGCTCTAACTGTTCAGCGAGTATTGGCACGCCATATCTTCCTTTCTATCTATCATACATGTTATGTATAACCAATTCCCAGTCACTTTCTAAGGGCTGACGTAGCGCAATTAAGCTGTTTCTCCAATAATACTTCGAATAATCTATGTTCATGCTGTTTCCTCCGCACTTAATTAAAGTTCCCTCGGAAACTCAGAAGCCAAATAACCCGCGGATTTGAAAAGCAGGTCACAGTAAACGTTCCTCCAAGAATCCAAGCATAAAAAACTACAAT
>WQUN01000135.1 GCA_009782085.1 Bacillota bacterium | reverse complement strand
CGGCGTTTGGAGAATATTGCCCGTTCCGTTCGCGGCGGAAGCGGACGCGCACTGCGCGCCCCTACGGAATTCCGAGGCGTCCGCGCGGCTGACCGGCAATACGTCGCGGTTGTCCGGCACGGCGTCTCGGTTGTCCCGCGCGCCGTCCGGCGGGGCGTCGCGGTTGTCCGGCACGGCGTCGCTGTTGTCCGGCGCGGCATCCTGCGGGGCATTGTGGTTGTCAGGCGCGTCCACACGGCTGCCCGGCAAGGCGTCGCGGCCGTCCGGCACGGCGTCTCGGTTGTCCCGCGCGCCGTCCGGCGGGGCGTCGCGGCTGTCCGGCGTGACGTCCGCGCGGCCGCCCGGCAAGGCGTCGCGTTTGTCCGGCGTTTCCGTTTTCACCGGCGGTTTGGCGTACCGTTCCTGGAATTCCTTCGGCGACAGAGCGGCGTACCCGTCGATGGAGATCGACGAGCGCGGGATGGGCGGCGCGAAACAGGCCGTCTCCGGGCGGCCGCTGCGGAAAAGGGCGGTCAGGGTCTCCCTCGCCGGGGCGTCGAAGACGATTTTGCCGCGCTCCATGTATACGATCCTGCGGGCGATGCCGGCCACGTCGTCGAGCCTGTGCTCCGAGAGTAAAATCGTCACGGCGAACTCCTCGTTTATGCGCCTTAGCGTCTCGAGCAGGGCCCCGCCGGAGATGGGGTCGAGCTGGGACACCGGCTCGTCCAGGAGCAGCAGCCTCGGCCGGGTCATCATCGCCGCGCAGAGGGAGACGAGCTGCTTCTGCCCGCCGGACAGCTCGCCCACGGGCCGCCGGAGCAGCCCCTCCAGCCCGAAAAAACCGACCGTCTCCGCCATGCGCCGCCTCATCGTCAGGCGGTCGAAGCCGAGGTTCTCCATCTGAAAAACCAGGTCGTTAATGACAGTGGTCGTGACGATCTGGGTCTCTGGGTTCTGAAACACCACCGCGATCTCGCCGGAGGGGGGGCGCGCCGGTATGACGCCGGTATGACGCCCGGCCGGCGCGGTCTGGGGCTTGCAGGAGTTGATCAAGGTCGATTTGCCGGAGCCGGACGGCCCGCAGACGGCCACTATCTCCCCGGCCCCGACGGAGAGGTTTATGCCGTCGAGGGCGGGAGAGTCGGTATCGTTGTAGAAAAACGTATATTCCTCAAAGCGAAGCAATTCCATAGACGGCCTCCACGATCAGAGGTATCAGGACATACGCGGCCAAGCACGGCAGCGTCGCCGTGTCGGCGGCGGTAAGCCGCAGGGGCGAGAGCGCCGGGTAGTATGCGAAGCCGCCCGCGCCCAGGCTGTACCCGAACGCGCACGCGGCCAGAAGCGTTGCCATAACGGCCAGCCAGAGGGCGTCCCGGCGGCCGAAGGCATAGGCGTCGTAGGGCGTCCGCCGCCCGGTCCCGAAGTCCTTGGATTTAAGCGCCAGGGCGACCTCCATGCCCTCCTCCAGGTTCCAGGCCAGCAGCGCGTTCACGAACAGCCCGCCGACGGCGAGCTTTTGCCGGAGGCTCCCGCGGAAGGATATCCCCTTCGTGTTCTGGACGCGCACGATCTCCGCCGCCCGGTCTTTGTAATACTCCAGGAAGCGCAGGGACATGTTCACCACGAAGGCGGTGCGCGGCAGTACCCCGGCGAACAGGTAGAGGAACTTCTCCGCCGGCAGGCAGGCGTTGAACGCGGCGAAGACGAGAAGGACGCAGGAAAGCAGCAAAAAATTGTACGCGCCGTAGGCGCAGGCCTCGAGCGTCACCGGGTTGCCCAGGAGGTAAAACAGGATCGAGCTGCCCCTGTGGACAAGGACGGGGTTAAGCAGCCCGAAAAGAATCGCGACGGGAAGGAAAGCCCTCGCGCCCGCGGCGGCCTTCCGCCGCCCGGCGTAAAAAAAGGCCAGGGCGACAACCCCCGCCAGCAGCGCCAGCATATACAGCGGGCTCTTGAACAGGAAGACGAAGCAGAACAATCCGGCAAAATACGCGAAAACCGCCGCCGGGTGCAAAAAGTGGAAAAAACGCGGGGCCGCCGCGGCCCGCGCGCCGCGCCTCGCCGCCGCCCCGCCGGCGGCGTCTCCGGAACGTAAGCTCATTCTGCTCCCCGCCTCACTGCCGCCCCATCGGCTGCGTCTCCGGAACGTAAGCCCATACCGCTCCCCGCCTCATTGCCGCCCCATCGGCGGCGCCTCCGGAACGTAAGCTCATACCGTCATGTCACCCTCGCCGAACTGAAAGTGGAAAGTATTAATCTTCTTCGGAAATTAGCTTCTGTCATTCTGAGCGCAGCGAAGAATCTTGTTTTTTAGACCCTTCGTTAGACCCTTCGCTTCGCTCAGGGTGACACAATGAGCGGCATGCCTTGCCAGGTCGACAGAGCGACCCTTCGTTAGACCCTTCGCTTCGCTCAGGGTGACAGTGAAAAGTAATTTCCGAAGAAGTCTGTTGTATCACCCTCGCCGAGCGTGAGAGTGGTAAAACGCGGCGGCGGCCGCGCCTCACTGCCGCTCCATCGGCGGCGTCTCCAATACATACGTCCAATCTATCGCGTCGCCGTCGCCTACCCTGACGCTCCCGCAGCTCTCGCCGGCCTGTTTGCCGTTGACGTAGAATATCCAGCCGCTCTCCGGCCCCTTGTCGAATTCGTACAGATTGTCTATGCCCTTCACATAGGCGGCCAAAGCGGTCCCGGAGGACTCCATCTGGATCTTGTTCATCCGCGTGGCCTTTTGAAGGATGTCGAGGACGGTGGCGCCGTCGGCGAATTTGACGCCGGTGGCGGGAAGTATCTCGGCCTCGTCGGACTCTATGGAGATCGTGCAGGTCAGGTTTTCGGGTTTGCGGGAACAGGCGGGGAGAAAAAGGCAAGCCAGGAAAACCAACGTTATGGAGCAAAAAATTCTGTACATTCGGAAAACCTCCCGGAGGCGGGTGTATGGCGGACGGGAACTTAGCGGCGCTTGCGCGCCGAATCAAAAATGATAAATGAAAAACGAAAAATAAAAAATAAAAAACGAAAAATAAAAAACGAAAAATAAAAAACGAAAAATCAGATAATGGCAATCTTGTCATCCTGAGCGTAGCGAAGGATCTTAAGCAGCTAAACACAGGATTCTTCGCTGCGCTCAGAATGACAAAAAATGGTCTGCAGAGGTTACTTAATGTCATTAATAGTATTGCCTCAGTACACGCTCCCGCCCCGGGCATACGCCGTCAGGGCCAGAAGCGCCTGCTCCGTGGCTATCGCGTCGGATTTCCCGTCCTTTTCGTGGGCGAACGTCCCGTCGCCGAGCCTCCAGCCGAGCAAAACGTCGACCCAGGCGGAGGCGTCGCCGCCCGCCGCGCACAGGGCGATGACATACTGGCTGACGGCCTCGCTGGTCTTTTTCACCGTGTCGGCGTTGTCCGCGAGGTATCCAAGGGCCGAATCCATCGCCTTCCGCAGCCTGTCGCCGTCCTTTTGCGCCTTCGCGGCGGCGGAGAGCGCGACGACCGCCATGCACGTAATGTCGGCGTCCGCCGAGGCGTTTTTGGACGCGGAGAGCGCGAAGCCGCCGCCGGGGAGCTGATATTTGAGTATTTCGTCCGCCAAAAGGCCGACGTTCCACTTCGCGTTTTTCGGGAGCGTCCGCCCGTTCAGGGCCAGCAGCGCCCAGATCGGCCCGTTCGCACCCTGTTTGCCTATGTCGCCGAAGGAGCAGATTTTGCCGATCAAATCATATCCGGCGGCCCTGGCGGGGTTTTTCCCGGCCGCCCTGTACACCAGAGCCAGCCTGGCGTAGTCCGTGACCTTCCGGAAAGCGCCTTTCGCGTTTTTGACCTTCTTGTCCAGCGCCGTAAAATAGGACTTCGGCGGGGATCCGCCGTTTAGCAGCAGCCCGTAAGCCTCCCAGTCGGAAAGGGAGGTCTTCTTCGCGTAGGCCGCCGTTATCGCCGAGACGGCGTCCTCGGCGCGCTTGCCCACGGCGGCCCTGTCAACGGCTGGCTTGCCGGCGGCGGCGTTGGACGCCGCGGGGGTTTTGCCCACGGCATTGCCGGAGGCGGCGTTTATCGCGGAAGTCCCCCCGGCGGGATTCATTGCGGATGTCCCCCCGGCGGGATTCATTGCGGATGTATTGCCCCCGGCGGGATTTATCGCGGAAGTATTGCTCCCGGCGGGATTCATTGCGGAAGTCTCCCCGGCGGTATCGGCCGCCGCCAAAACTGGCCCCGGCGGCTGCGCTAATATGAACAGCAGCGACAAAACGGCTGAAACAGCGCCCTTTTTCGTCATATCAATCGTCTCGCAATCATTTATATACTAGTACATCATCCTAGAAGTAACTGGAAGTAACTGCTCTTTGTCATTCTGAGGCGAAGCCGAAGAATCTTAGATCCTTCGCTGCGCTCAGGATGACATTTGGGCCTTTATTTACGATACGCTGTACTGGACTTCTTCGGAAATTGGCGCTTGTCATTCTGAGCGAAGCGAGGAATCTTGATTTTAGGACCCTTCGCTACGCTCAGGATGACATTTGGGCCTTTATTTACGATACGCTGTACTAGACTTCTTCGGAAATTTGCGCTTGTCATTCTGAGCGAAGCGAGGAATCTTGATTTTAGGACCCTTCGCTACGCTCGGCTGATAACGATAAATCAATTTCCGAAGAAGTCTGCTGTCTTCACTCCGCCCTGGGCGTCACGAACCTCAGCGCGCCGGGCGCGATCTCGATCTCGGCCCTCTCGGCTGACATCGTCTCGCCGTCGTAG